>JBOHWM010000421.1:0-6523 GCA_050736555.1 Binataceae bacterium (SeqCode) | reverse complement strand
ATTCCACTCAGCCGATATTGCCCACTCCTTAAGCGTCAGTCTGGCCATGATCGAGATGACTTCGCCGGTCGCGCTCATCTGGCGCGACAATGCCGATAAGGCGGTTATGACGAAATGGCCGAGAAGTTCGCCATTACCGAGAATCAGGGGGCGAGCACTGTGGTCGGAGGCCGCCGCGAGGAGTGCCGCCATCTGCAACGACGGGCTTGTGAAGGATGAATGGAACATCAACTCGAGCGTCAGGCGCTGGAGTGGGTCCGATACCCATTGCAAGTGCGGGCGATTTTCGATTACTCGATGCTCCGCATAGTCCCACGAACGATAACTCTCCATCGATTCGGGAGAGTTTAATACTTCGAAGACGATTTCGCCGAAGATCGCGAACATCAGGGTCAACCTCGGAATGGCACGAGAGAACTATGTTTGTTTGAACGCCAACTTAGAATTCCGTGCGCGCTCGCTTTTTAAGTTCCCGCTGGAGCATTTCAAGCATCTCGTGCCCGTGGCGGCCAAGTATATCGAGCAGTTTCCGGTCCGAGTCCGTCCTCGCAGGTTCCGACAAGACCAGGGACGGCGAGTAATTGATCGTGACTGACGGCACGCCGCCGCTGCGCGAGCGGACTCCGGGTCGGCGATTGAAATGGGCTTCGCGTGCGCTGATTTGTGAAGACAATTGCTCATGCGAAACGTTACTCCCGCTTTGATTTTTGACCGCGGCGCGAGTTGCGCTGGCGGTTTGCAGAGCGATGCGAATCGCTCCGGCCAGCTTTGTTTGCCGCAACGTCGATACAAATTGGGAAACCCTGGCGAATCGCGCGTCAGCACGAAGGCTCGGAGCGCGACTCATTCGCGATGTACCGGGGCTAAGGGTTGACGTGGACAACCCTGTCTCCACGAGTCGGCGCGATTGGCGATGCGCGTTCAGAGTATGAGCCGCCGTAACGTTCCGGATTTGCACGGGCATCTTTTCCCGCCCGACCATCCACCTAGTAGTGGCACTTAGCTTCGTGAATAATGCATTAGCCCGCATCACATAGTGGGCGTAATCGGATGGCCTGAAATGAGCCGGCAATTGGCGCTCCGCCGGCGTGCGCTCTTGCTGCCACTTCACTAGTACGGTTTTAGCGATTGTCGCAGCCGGCACGTGCCGCAGTGGGCGACGCGCACGGACGCTTGAATGCTCCCGGCGACGCGCTTGTGCCCGCGCCAAACTGGTCCATTGATCCAAACGGCGCTTGTGCTCCGAAAGATTTTTCAACTCACGCGCCACCTGTGAATCGGATTCCAGAACCATAACGACCGAAGGCGGCTTGAGTTGAAACAATGGCGATTCTTTGCCACCTCCGAGGTCGGCCTTTCGCGAACCCCGATCGGATGGAAGTCGTGGCGATTGCTTGAAGGGGTTGCCGGCCAACCCTTTGCGGGTTTTCAGAGGCGTCGGATGATCAATCTTCCTGAGACTGCTTGCCAGCGTAACGAAGGGCCGAAATCGCCCACGCGCCGAGCGCATTTGATCAATGTTCGTGAGCGTATCAACGGCACGCGCCATACGGGACGAAGCTCGGGGCTCGCGTCCAACGGAATCATGTGGAAGTCTGCTAAATTTTGGGTCAGTAGTCATTCGAAGCTAGCTAACGGTTCTCAATCAGCGGCCGACCCCGCCATTCCGCTGTTTCATCCGTGGTCTCATCACGATTGTCCTTCGCTCACGGATTGCCGTGACACTTGTGACCAGTAGTCGAGTTCGTCCAGTTCCATTTCGGCGATCTCGCCCATTCGAAAACCGCAGGAGATCAGCTCCAGGAGCGCGTCTGCGGAGACGAGACGGCATCCGCCGCGGACGTTTCGGCCAGCCCCGGCGGATCCTGAAAATTTACGGGCGCGGATTCACCGCCCAGAACCTCCTCCTGCAATGTGAGTACGTCCTCGAGATTCATATCGAGCAAATCCTCGTAAACCACCTGCTTACTCTCGATTTCGGTAAGTTCTGCGATTAGCGCAAAGATCAAGGCCAGCGGCTCTTCGCTCCCAGCGGTTGCACGATGCGCACGCATCAAATCCCGTCCCTTGCCCTTGCGGATCCTCGCCGCCTTCCCGGAAGGAAGCCTCAACTCTCTGAGTGTCTTGTCCATTGTGCCCTTACCACCTGATTGTCAGCGGAGAATTGGTTATTCGCGCCCGCAGCGCGGTTCATCCGCCAATGTTACTGCGAAAAGCGGCGAGCTGATCCACGCCGTTTACGACATAGATATTGGCAAGCACGTCATAAAGATGAATCTGATTACCGGCGATGTATAATTCGGAATGATAGACGGTAATCGCGGACGTGGTATCAACATTTTCCTGTTGCCGGAAAGCGAGAGCGCCCGCGTCCTTGAACACTCCCGTCATCAGATAGACAACTGGCAATTCCGCACTGCGCCCCTGACTCGTGTACTGTTCCAGGCTGCCGCGCACCTGGAAGGAATGTGAAATAAACGGGTTGACCGCCGCGCCGAGTGCTTCCGGATAGAGCGAGGCCCACTTGATTTTAGCCTCAAGTTTGTCGACACCGGCCCAGAACTCCGCCATTCCAACCATTCCGAGACCTTTGTGATCGATCATTTTATGCCTCGGCTGGGCAATTTCGATTTCTTCCGCTCGCCCCAGCAGTCCCAAACCGTCCATATAGATATTCGCATTCGTAATTCTGTTGACCGACACGTCCATAAGTTGCCTCCAGTGGGTGCTTTAACGATGAAGATGAAATGCCGTCTACGCGACCAGTGCGGGCTGACTCAGAGCGGGAGTGCTACCGAGCTGATTAAGCAGGGTGGTATCGATATAGACATTGAAAGTCAGGCGTTCCGCGGGAGGCGGCGGCATCACGTCGATATCGAAAACCAATTGGCCGGCGGCGATTTGGCTCGGCGGGTTTTCCGCTGGATTGTAGCTGGCGCTGCCCGACACCAGCGCGCCACGCTGGATGAGCGTGCGCACGAAGGCGTTAACGCTGGCGAGAATTGCCGTTATCAACGCATTGCTGATCGGCTGATCAATAAACTGAAGCATCGAAAGCTGGACCGATTCCTCGATTACATCCATGGTCCGGCGCACGCTAATGAAATTGTCCGGAGTGGTTACGGCGGGAAACGCCGCCGAGCGGTTGCCCCATACCCGCATCCCGGTGCCAAACGCATTGAAGATGGTCACGATGCCGGCGGCGTTCAGATTATTGACGTCCGAAGCGGCATCTAGCAGCGAAGCGTACAAGGTGACGTCCGGACCCAGAATGCCGTTCATTTGCGTATTCGACGGAGACCACCAGTAACCATTCGACAGGTCCTTCGCGGCAATCGCTCCAGCCAGCCATTGCGAGTATGGACCGACTGAAGTCTGATTTGCAGCTTGCGCGATTGGGACCGCTCCATTCAAGGTGACGCCGGTTGGCAACAGGCCGGCATCGTAAAAATTCTCCTGCGGGTAACAGAGAATCGCACGCGTCGAACTCGTGGCAAACGCGCTGCCGGTGTTGTCACGGTCCGCAATGGCCGTGGCGGTTGCGGTACCCGCCGGCAAATCCAGCAGCGCCATCGCCCTGATCTTCTCCGCGAGCGCGACCAATGCGATTGCGACGTCCGCGTTTTGCGAATAGCCAGGCGCGATCAGAAGCTTCGGGAAAAACCCCATCGTTCCGTAAGTGGTCAGAAAAGACTGCATGCCGCTGAACGCGGCCCCGTTCACCAAGCCGATAATGTCGGAATCCGCGACCTTGGTCGGATCCGCAAGCCTGAACGCGGCCATTACCGTCGCCCCCGCGGCCATAGCGCCGCCCGCTTGCAGCATCACGACACCATTTATCATGTCGGCTGTGTAATCAGTCCCAAGTCCAAACGGCTGTCCGGAGTAGTAGCTATAGTTCACCAGCACCGATTCCGTCGCGGTGATCGCGCCGCTCGAGGTACGGGTGATCACACCCGTCATTGAATCGACGGTATAGTCAGTACCCTGGGTGTAGGTGGTTCCGGCAGGGTTAGTAGTGACTACGATTGTGGATGCCTGCGGCATCGTATGCGCAAGTTGAATCGTCGCCGGCGTACCGGCGAAGGTGTGCGCCTCTCCGCTTATCGCTAACGTCATCGTCGGCATCACTGACAACGACAACACGCCCATGTGACCGAGGTTGATCGCACCCGCCGCATTGAAGGTCAACGGCATCACCAGGTCGCTGTAGTGCCGCGTGGGATCGAAGACGTTCACCACAAGCACCTGGCCGGCGCCCTGACTCTGAATCGCCTGGAGTGCATATGGAATCGTATATCCCTGCACGAGAGATCCGTAGTTCGCGGCGTCTCGTGCTGAACTCACCAATGGCGGTGTGTTCACCGCGGGTGCCGCGCCCGGAGCCGTCACCGCCCACAGCGGGGCTGTGCCAACCAACCCGACCACCGAGGACTTGACGACAGTGATTGGCGCCGGGCCGTTCGCCATCTCGATTACTTCGACTCCATGTAGAAACGATGCACCCATTGACTTCCTCGTTATGCCGCCGACATCAAAGACCGGCTGGCGAATTGCTCAATATGATTTACTCACTCGGAGCCTTGCCGCTTCCCCGGACGTCGATCAGCCATAAGGCAAAGCATGACTCAAGGGCGATACTTAGTTCGAGGGCGCAGTCGGCGTCGCCTGGCCGCCCGCTATGCTAATTACGGTTTCCGCGTAGCTATACGCGACTATGGCCGCGGCTTGCGCGACGATGGCGCCGCCGCTTATCGCACTGATAATTCCGTTGACGCCGTCCACGGTATAATCAACTCCGGCCACATAGTTCGCGTCGCCGTTCGGATTGGAAACCACCAGCGCGAATACATTCCTGTTCGGCAATTGAATAGTTCCGCCGGTATCGAAGGTATAGGCCGTGGGAGCCAGTGTAATCGTGGTTACACCGGCCTGTTCCTGCACGATGCCTTTCGTGAATAGCGGATAGGTGACAGTGTTTGAAGCCTCGATCGCTAATGTGCTGAAAGCGAAACTTATCGAATAAATCCAGACGCCGCCTTGCTTGTCGCGCTCGACAAAACGCTCCTGTACCGCTTTCATTTTGGTACAGCCGGGAATCTGAAACCCGGTTAACGCGGCACGCACTCGTTCCAGCATCGCGTAGGCACCCGGACTGGGACCGCCCTCCGCACCACCCGTATTCCAGCCGAGATCGCGCATCAATATCGACACTTCAAACTCTACCTTGCGTTCCTGCACCACCGCCGCGGTGTCGTAGATTCCCCCGTATGTAGCCCCCTGGTAGCGTACCAGCGCCGCGCCCACCCGATGAGTCATGCGGTAGACGTCCGGTTTATCCGGAAAATGCGCCACCTCAATGGCGCTGATTTGCGAGGCGAGTTGGCTAATGATCGCGTTCTCCAGAGTCGCTATATCGACCGGGGTCGCCGGCGAATAGCTAGTGCCAGCCCATGGACTGTCGAGCATTATTGCCATCGCCGCATCAATAGCCCTTGAGGGAGTTGCGGCTGAACATTCGCGCCGGCGGCCCGCCACTGGTCCCATCCCCCACTTCGGTCATCACTGCGTCACGTGCTTGCGGTGGCTCAACGCTGTCGCCCGAGAGTCCCAGTGTCACTTCGCCGGCCGCGACACGCAGCAGCATTTGCAGCGCGTCGTTATAGCGTTGGCGTGCGTCCGCGAGGTCATGCAAGGGGCGGAGCGACTGTAATCGGTACATCGCGATATCGCACGCGAGCCGGTTCAGCACCGCCGGAGGATCCCCAAGTGGAAGCGCGAAGCGGCTCTCCAGGTACATATCGATCTCCGCCGACGCATCATTGAGCGCCTGTTCCAACGGCGCGATGTTGATCGCGGTTTGGGTTGGATCCTCGTTGGTGAGCTGCACCAGATCCCGATTCGGATAGCGCGCGATCACATCATTGGACGTTGCATAGGACATCATTTACCTCAAGCGTGAGGCAGGACACTTCAAGCGCCGCCTCGACGAGAGCGGAAGCTCCGAATGCCGCTTGGTTTGCATCGGCCCTTAATTGCCTAAGCAAGGTACTCGCTGACGATCAGGTCGGCGCTGTTGCGCCAGATATTGCTGGTTGGAACGCCCGCACTCGCACCGCTACCCACCATGAATTCCGAATTGAGCAATTGGCGAGCGACCTCTTCCAGCGCCGGCGGCACGACCAGGTAAACACCTTTGCGGCCGGACAACGCACCGAAAGGCATTCCGCCATCGGTCTTGAACGACCGCATCACCGCACGTGCCGCGCCATAATTGGTGGGATTACTCAGATCGGTATTACTCGCGTAGGCAAGCTGCCACAGGCCGACTCCAGTATTGGCGCGCCCGTCGACACCATAACGGAATTCGCGCCGGTTGAAGACCGCCTCGTCGCTCATCGTGTTCATGCGCGTAAGTGCGTATTCGCGCCGCAGTTGAAAAATGAACGGCCGGATCGCGCGCGACGCATCGACTACAAACCAGTACGGACCGCTGCCGGACGAGTTGATATTTGACGCCTGG
>JBOHWM010000420.1:0-4338 GCA_050736555.1 Binataceae bacterium (SeqCode) | reverse complement strand
CGATGAGCCCGTGGTGAATCTTGAGCAGGCACGGGCGCACGGACTTAGCGCGCCAGAGGACACCGCCATCCAGCGTCATCTCGGGCGTACGCCGACTTTCACCGAGTTGGGCGTGTTTTCCGTGATGTGGTCCGAGCATTGTTCCTACAAATCCTCGCGCAAGTATCTGAAAATGCTGCCGATGCGTGGTGAGCGCGTGGTTGGAGGTCCGGGCGAAAACGCTGGCGCGCTGGACATCGGCGATGGCTGGGTTGCGGTATTCAAGATCGAGAGCCACAACCATCCTTCGTTTGTCGAGCCCTACCAAGGCGCCGCGACCGGAGTGGGCGGCATCCTGCGCGACATCTTCACGATGGGCGCGCGGCCGATCGCGAGCATGAATTCGCTTAAGTTCGGCTCGTTCGACCATCCGCGCACGCGCTATCTCTTAAGCGGCGTGGTCGCCGGCATCGGCGGCTATGGCAATTGTGTGGGCGTGCCCACAGTGGCCGGCGAGGTGATGTTCGACGAGGGCTACAACGGCAATATCCTGGTAAACGCATTCTGTCTCGGTATTGCCCGGCGTGAAGATCTTCAAAGCGCGCGGGCACGTGGCGTAGGCAATCCAGTGCTCTACGTCGGCTCGGCCACGGGCCGCGACGGCATTCATGGTGCGAGCCTGCTGGCGTCGGCGGAGTTCGACAGCTCCAGCGAGACCAAGCGGCCGACCGTGCAGGTCGGCGATCCTTTCACTGGAAAGCTACTGATCGAGGCTTGCCTGGAGGCGATGAGAACCGGCGCGATCGTCGCTATCCAGGATATGGGCGCGGCTGGCCTCACTTCATCGTCCAGCGAGATGGCGGGACGAGGCGGGCTTGGGATCGAGCTTAACCTGGACGGCGTACCGTTGCGGCAGCGAGGTCTAACACCCTACGAAATTCTCCTATCCGAATCGCAGGAGCGGATGCTGATCGTGGCCGAACGTGGGCGCGAGGCTGAGCTCATGGCGGTGTTCGACAAGTGGGATTTGCACGCTGTAGTAATCGGAAAGATTACCGCTGACGGCCGCTGGCGCGCCCTCGCCGATGGGCGGCTGGTGGCGGATATTCCGGTCGCCGCGCTGACCGAAGAGGCGCCTTTATACGAGCGTCCAGCCAAACCGCCGCCCGCTTCACGGATCCATGCGCCCGCGCCGGTTTCCAAACCGGCGGCTGGAGTGGCCCTGCGAGCGCTCGTGTCGAGTCCGAATGTCGCCTCGAAAAAATGGGTTTTTCGGCAATACGACTGGATAGTGCGGAGCAACACCGTGGTCGGACCCGGCAGTGACGCGGCGGTGTTGCGGCTCAAGGGCACGCGGCGCGGGCTCGCGTTGAGCGTCGATTCCCATCCACGCGCGTGCAAACTCGATCCGTATATCGGCGCCGTGATGGCGGTATGCGAAGCGGCACGCAATGTCGCCTGCGCTGGCGCGATTCCCGCCGGTATCACCAACTGCCTCAATTACGGGAATCCCGAACGTCCTGAAATCATGTGGCAATTCATCCGCGGAGTTGAAGGACTGCGCGACGCCGCGCTGGCCTTGGACACGCCGGTGATCAGCGGTAACGTCAGTTTTTATAATGAAACCGAGGGTCGCGCGATCGCGCCGACTCCGGTTATCGCCATGATCGGAATCGTCCCCGACCTCACCTGTCACTTGAAGCAATACTTCAACTTTCCGGATGATCTGATTATTCGCGTGCGGACGGCGCCGCCCTCGCTGGTGGCGAGCGAATATGCGGCTCTGTTTGGCGGTGATTACGGCGATCTTAGGCCGGTGGATTTGAAACGTGAACAGCGCCTGCTCGGAGGTCTGGTTGAATGTGCGCAAAAGCGCTTGATAAGATCGGCGCATGATGTGGGCGAGGGCGGGCTGGCGGTTGCGATCGCCGAGGCCTGCTTTAATCCGGACCACCTGATGGGCGCAGCACTCGAATTCGGCGCCGACACCGCGACAGAAGAGCTTTTCGGCGAAGGGCCCTCGACCGTGTTGCTCTCAGCGCCGCCACATAATCTTCAAGCGATATGTGATATTTTCTCATCACTTGAGGTAAGCGTGATCGGCCGCGTGATCGCCCATGCCGTAATCCAAACCGGCGGCGCGTTCAACGATGAAACGGGCGAGCTGAAACGTCTTTACGAAGAGGCATTGCCCAAAAGGATCGGCGCACAATGATCGATTCAGAATCAAGTGGGGTGCTCGCGGTCGAGGAAGCCAAGCTCGATAGTTTTAACGAGGAGTGCGGCGTCTTCGGCGTATGGGGTCATCCGGAGGCGGCCAATCTGGTCTACCTGGGACTGTATGCCCTGCAGCATCGTGGGCAGGAATCCGCCGGCATCGTTTCGTCCAACGGCAAGTCCCTGATTTCCCATCGCGGGATGGGACTGGTGGCGGATATCTTCAACGGCGACGTGATCGGACGGCTGGAAGGGACATCCGCGATTGGTCACAATCGCTACTCGACCACCGGCACGACCACACTCAAGAATTGCCAACCGTTGGTGGTTGAGTATGCGAGCGGCGGGCTGGCGCTGGCGCATAATGGCAACCTGGTAAATTTTCGCGAACTGCGTCAACGGCTGGAGGCAAACGGTTCGATTTTCCAGTCGTCTTCCGATAGCGAGTTGATCATCCATCTGATCGCCAACGCACAGGCGGCGGATTTGCCGACCCGGGTGGCGCAAGCATTGATGCAGGTCCGCGGCGCTTATTCGCTCGTGATGCTGACGGAGAAGGCGATAATCGCGGTGCGCGATCCGTTCGGCTTCCGTCCAATGGTTATTGGCAGACTCAACGACGCGACCATCATAGCCTCCGAGACTTGCGCGCTTGACTTGGTGCGCGCGGAATATGTGCGTGAGGTTGAGCCGGGCGAGATGCTCGTGATTACGGATGAGGGTATGCGCTCGCTGCGGCCGTTCGCGCCGATGCCCGCCAAGCGTTGCATCTTCGAGTATGTCTATTTCGCACGGCCCGACAGTCTGCTTTACGGCCGCAACGTCTACCAGGTACGCAAACGGCAAGGGCGGACGCTGGCGCGCGAATGTCCAGCCGACGCCGATATCGTCGTGCCGGTGCCAGATTCGGGCAATGCGGCGGCACTGGGCTACGCGGAGGAATCGGGACTGCCGTTTGAGATGGCGTTGGTGCGTAGTCACTATATTGGCCGCACCTTTATTGAACCGCGCCAATCGATTCGGCATTTCGGCGTCAAGATAAAGTTCAATCCGGTTGCTCATCTCCTCAATGGCAAGCGCGTGGTGCTGGTCGAGGACTCGCTGGTGCGCGGCACCACCTTGCGCAAGGTCATCCCAATGCTGCGGCAGGCCGGCGCGCGCGAGGTGCACATGCGAATTGCGGCGCCGCCGACGCGCCATCCATGCTTTTACGGCATCGATACGCCGACCTCCGAAGAGCTCTATGCGTCGGGTCATTCGATGGAAGAGGTTCGCCGTTATATCACCGCCGATTCGCTCGGTTATCTGAGTTGGGACGGGCTTTACTCGTTCATGGATGGCGCGCGTGAAGGATTCTGCGACGCATGTTTTACCGGTAATTATCCGCTTGAGATTCCACGCGATCAGACGCCTCACCAGTTACATCTGTTCGATGCCACCGAACACGCCAGCGACGCCATGCGGCGCTGATGGCGGCTGACGTTTGCTTCTGATAACGGGTTTCATCTCCGTTGCGCCTTATGAGGATAAAGCGCCGCCTAGAAACGATCGGTATACTCGGCTTGACCGGTCTCATAGCGCTGGCGACGGTCGTTGGCATCACGCGAGCCGCTGAGGTTTCGAACGCGGGCGTCTCCGCGCTGGCGAAAAGCGACAATGGCTTTGGTTTCCGCCTATTGCGGGCATTGATCGGTGAGCAAACCGCCGGCAACGTCATAATTTCGCCGTTCAGCGTCGCCCAGGCGTTGACCATGACTTACAACGGCGCCGGTGGTGAGACCGAAAAGGCCATGGCGCGGACGCTTGGTCTCAGCATCAAGCAGCGTTCGCGTTGGGCTGGATATGCGAATGGCAAAGAGCTCGTGCTTGCTCCTGGGCTATTGGATACTTCGAATCGTCAATTGCTCGCGGAGCTGAAGCGGGCTGATCCCAAAGTACAGCTCGCGATTGTCAATGCGCTCTGGATTGAAAAAACCTTTGAGGTCAAGCCGGGCTTTCTGCGCGAAAACCAGAAATTCTATGACGCCAAAGTCCAGACGCTCGACTTTGCCCATAATCCGGATCGTGCGGCACAAATCATCAATGCATGGGTCAATGACAACACCCACGGCAAGATTCCTACCATCGTGGAGGGGTTACATC
>JBOHWM010000419.1:0-1582 GCA_050736555.1 Binataceae bacterium (SeqCode) | reverse complement strand
TCGAGCTCCCGGACGAGGGCATTCAAGTTGATGCCGTCCTCGCCAATCGTGGTGGGAATGGCGGTTTCGGTCATACGCATGCCCTTGAGCACATTGGCGGGCAAAAGCGACGTATCAATCACCGAATCCTCGCTCATGATCACAAGCCGCTCGATCAAATTTTCGAGCTCGCGCACATTCCCCGGCCATTCATAGGACCACAGATGCACCATCGCTTCGCGCGTAATCGTCCAGTTGCGGCCGGCGAAGCGCGTGCGCATGCGCTCAAAAAAATAATCGATCAACAGCGCGATATCCGAGCGCCGCTCACGCAACGGCGGAATCATCAGCGGCACCACCTGGAGCCGGTAGAAAAGGTCCTCGCGGAAGGTTCCTTTCCTAACCGCGGCCACCAGGTCAATATTGCTGGCCGCGATCACGCGCACATCCATCTTGGCCGAGCGGTCCGAGCCGACCGGCCGCACGACACCGTCTTCAAGCACACGCAACAGTTTGGCCTGCAGTTGCTGCGGCATCTCACCAATTTCGTCGAGAAAAATAGTCCCGCCGCCGGCACTGGCGAATAAGCCGTGGCGCGGGCCTAAAGCCCCGGTGAAGGCTCCACGCTCATGGCCGAACATCTCCGACTCAAGCAACTCATGCGGAATGGCCGCGCAGTTCACGGGGACAAAAGCACGCTTACTCCGGGGCGAGAGTGCGTGTATCGCGCGCGCCACCACTTCCTTGCCAGTACCGCTCTCGCCGGTTATGAGGACAGTCGCGTCGGTCGCGGCAACGCGTTCCACCAAGGCACGCAATTTTACGATCGTGGGATGCTCGCCGATAAGCGCGTGATCGGCGGCAGATCGCAAACCGTCCTCGGTTGTTTCCACCGCTTCGCCTCCCCCTATCCGATGCGCCCCGAGCGCCATAATTTCGTCACGCTCTCACCATAGTCGCCAAGTATGCTTTGAGCAATTCCCTGGCATTTTTAAGACGGAAAGAGCGGCACTAAGACGGGCTTGACGCAAATGCGAGAGCAAACATCCGCAGCGCCGGCACATTTTGTCAAACGCTGGCGATAGTCTCGCGATAGATCGCCGCCTGCCCGGGAGCCTCAGCGACCGAGACCTCAATTGCCTCGACGTCAGCCAACGCGGACAGCTTTCGCAAGGCGCCGCACAATTCACCCCAGATATAGCGCGCCAATTCCTCTGCTGAGCTATGCACGATAGGCAGCAGTGCCACGTCGCCACGCGGAAACGAAAACCGCTCACGATCGTAAGTGAGCTGCAGTTGTCCGTCGCGTTCTTCAATCGTCAAACAATCGCTGTCGCGCGGGATGATAGTCCGTTCGTCGAGCTGGGCGACGATTTCCCGCGTCAGCCGCTTAATCAGGCCGAAATCGAGCACGTATCCGGTGCCCGCCAGACGACCCTCCACGCGTACGCCAACCTGATAATTATGGCCATGCAGCGGCTCCCGAAAACCGGGATAGGCGATAAAATGCGCGGCCGAGAATTTGAGATTCTCCTTGGCCACGTTAATCGAGAAACTGGCGCTCACAAGGTTTCCTTCAGGCTATCGATAACGAAGTTAGAAG
>JBOHWM010000418.1:0-4581 GCA_050736555.1 Binataceae bacterium (SeqCode) | reverse complement strand
GAATTTTCCCGCGCCCGCCCGGATTTGTCGCCGACGCGACAGTTTTTCGTCGTTTATCTCATTTGGCGCCTGTGCCCGCGTTATCGGCGCGAATTTGATCGTCATGTTCATCCAAGCTTATGCTGCGTTCCGCCAGCCAATTCGCGACTTGCGGCCACAATTTGGTAATCGCGGCCGAGCCTACCACCGCACCGATATGCCCCGTGGGAAAAGTCAGGTTGCGTCTATCATCGCTACCCACAAATTCGGACAAGGCGAGACTGGAGCTGGAATGGACGACGTCGTCGAGTTCGGCCACGACGTTGAGCAGGGGACAGGTCAAGTGGTTCAACTCGACCGTCCGATTGCCTACTTTAAAGCCACCCTTCACCAGGGCGTTGCGTTTATAAAGCTCCAACGTCAATTCGCGAAAAATCCGGCCGGCCAGCGGCACGTCACTGCGCATCCACCGCTCGAATAATTCGAACATATCGGCGTAACCCTCGCGCTCCGCATTGCGATAAAGTCCGACGTACTTATCGAACGCATGATGGACCGGCGACATCGCGGTAAACATGGCGTTAATCGTCCATGCGGGACAATTGCCGTAAACCGTGGTCATCAAGTTGATGGTCGAGTCCAGCATGCCGTCGAAAAGATGGTAGAACGGCAACTCGCGTACCCCCATATCGAATGGCGTCGCGAGTGTAACCAGGTTGCGCACGTTGTCCTGATGAAGTGCCGTGTAAAGTAGGCTGAGCAATCCGCCGAAGCAGTATCCGAGAAGATTCACGCGCTCGGTATTTTCGGCAATCTGTACCGCCCGCACGGCGTTGGCCAAATCCTGGTTGACGTAAGTGTCGAACCCACGCCCAGCGTCGTTAAGAGATGGCGGTATCCAGTCAACCAGGTAGACTTCGAAGCCGTGCGCGAGCAGAACCTCGATGACGCTCTTGCCGGGCTGCAGATCGAGAATGAACGGGCGTTTGATTAGCGCGTAAACGACCAGCAGCGGTGTCGCATGGCGGCGCACGGCGGAGCGGTAATGGCGCAGGCTCACCTTGCCACCTTCGTAAACCACGTTATAGGGTGTAACCGGCTCGGGATCGGCGGTGGCAAAACCGTCGGCAGCCGCTTCGAACGTGCGCAGTGCGCCTTCCATCCAATAATTGGCAACTTCGTTAAATACCGACATCGGCCTTGCTCTCTCTGAGTTGAGTCAGAATCACCGGGGCAATTCCATTCCAAAGCCCACAAGCCTCGGCGCCATCCGAAGGACGCGCACGGCCGTCGTCGAAGGCGGGCAGGTTCAACCGTTCGCCGCGGTCGCGTTCGCGCAGTTCATCCCGCAAAGCGTTAAGTTCGCCGCGCATCGCTTGCATCTCGCGGGCGGTGGGAACACCAATTGAGGGCCACAGCGCTCCGAAGAAGTTGCTTGAGGTGGCATCGAACATCCGGCGCCATCGCAGCATCGCGTCGATGGAGCGGCCGGCTGCCGCGCCGAAGATGGGATTGGCGTAGAGTTGATTCGCGGCTTCGTTGGCAATACGGACCCATGCATCATAGGCCTTCCATCCGGCCTGATGCAGTTCCTTTTGGTTGGCATCGTTGAGCAACCGCTTGGTTGCCGCCGTCGGAATTTCAACTACGAGCGCTTCCATTAAGCGCGTGATGGCATCGGTCACATCGGAATTCTTAGTAGCCATTGGTTTTATTTCTCCGCCTCATGGGGCTGATCTAACATTGCGACAAAGTTTCTGTGGAGGAACTTGCAAGGAGTGGATGTCTGAAAGTCTAACTAATATTAACGAACGAGCAAAGATTAGTTACACTTAAGTTTGTCGCGGATCGGACCAAATCCGCTGTTAAGCCGCCACAATCGCCCGGAACTGTCGCCTTGGCGACATCGGCCGGTGCTGTGCTAGCAGATGGTTGTGAGTGTAAAGGGCGGAATTGACCGGGGTACGTTACAACGCCTGAAGAATCTGGCATGGCTCAGTGACCAGCAGGCGTTACGGCTGGCGAGCAGCCTGGAGGCGATTCGCGTAAAGCGTCGCGACACCATCTTTTACGAAGGCGAAGCCTCGAGACACGTGTATGTTCTCGCTTCGGGAGTGGCCAAGCTATCGTTTCTCAGCCATGAGGAGCGTGTATTGGTGGGTCTCGTTGGCCCGGGTGAGGTCTTTGGCGTTTCTTCGCTTTTGCCCGCCGCCACGCGGCCGTTTCGATGCGACGCTTTCAGTGACTGTCTGGTGGGGGTCGGCGATCCCGCGATCTTCGTCGAAATCGTTTTGGGCGTGCCGCTGGAGCGGCTCAGCCGCACGCTTGATGTGACCGTGGGACGTTGGTGGGGAATGTTGCAGCGCTATACGAATTTCGTCGGATTGACGGTCAAGGAACGGCTGGCGGACGCTTTGATTGAATTAGCCGCGAAATTTGGTGTCGAGGATGCGCGCGGACGTCTGCTGGCCTTGAAAATCACCCACGCCGATCTGGCGGAACTGGTCGGCGCCTCACGTCAACGCACGACCGAACAGCTCAACGAGTTTGAACGCGAACACATGATTATCCGCGACGGACGGCGGCTGATAATCGTACCTGACAAGTTGTGCGGATTGGCACAATCCGCTCAATAGGAAATCGTTGCGACCGAGTTGCCAAGCGGCGCGAGCCGCATAGTGAGAAGAGGAATGGCCGTTAACAAATTCGTCACCGTCAATGGAATCAAGCTGCATTTTCTCGATCACGGCGAGGCCGCGCGCCCGCCGCTCGTTTGTATCCACGGCCTGAGCGGCAATGCACATAACTTTGACGGGTTGGCGCCTTACTTAAGCGGCGCTTATCAGGTTGTCGCGCTCGACGTGCGTGGACGCGGTGATAGTCAATGGGGTCAACCGGGTGATTATACGCCCGGAAATTATGTGAGCGATCTGGTCAGTCTGCTTGACCAACTTGAGATTGAGCGAGTCACCCTGATCGGGACTTCCATGGGCGGCATTATCTCGATGATGTTCGCGGGCGGTTACCCCGAACGAGTCGAGCGACTCGTACTCAACGATATCGGCCCCGAAACCGATCCCGTTGGACTCAACCGCATCACGAACTACATGACCGCGTCACCGTCCGAGTTTAATAATCTCGACGAGGTCGCCGCCTATTATCGAGAAAACTATCCGCCTCTTAGCGGCATGGCCGATGATGTTTCGCGGGAATTCGTGCGATGGACCGTAAAGCCTGCGGAAAACGGCAAGTTAACGTGGAAAATGGATCCCGCCATTCGCAATTTGAGGCGCACCGGAACGGCCGCACGGGCGATGGACTTATGGGTGCCATATGCGCGAATTACCGCACCGATACTGGTGGTGCGGGGCGGCGACAGCGATATCTTATCCGCGGGCACGGCACGGCGGATGTGCGCGGTGTTACGGAGCACGCGCGTGGTCGAGGTCCCCGGCGTTGGTCACGCACCCTCGCTACTGGAGCCCGAAGCGCTTACGGCCATCAAGGAATTTTTATTGCCTTCAACTTACAGATGACAGCCAGTGGCGGTGACAGCGATTCTTGTTGGCCTTCCCCATGTTCATCCGCATCGCGGTACGGCCATGAAATATAATGGCCGAAGGGCATTTTGCCTCCGGCCATTTTACTTACCAGTTTTCGACTCCACTAATGTGGAAATTCGACCAGCACCTTGGCGTGGCTGCCGGGTTTCCGCAAGGTATGGAACATTTCCGGCACCTTTTCGATAGCGATCACGTCGGTCACCATCGCTTGCGGCCTGATGCGCCCGTTCGCTAGCGCGGCGATAGTTTGGTCGAACTCGCCGCGCGTGTAGCCGAGCACGAAATTGACGCTGACCTCTTTGAGAACGCCGCGCATCGGTAAAATAGTATCCGGTTCCATGCAGACACCAACCACTACCACCTGCCCTTGCGGTCCAACCATATCCATCGCGGTTTCGAGCGTGCCTTTGATGCCGATACATTCGAACACCAGGTCAGGGCTACGACCGGTCATCGCCCGGACCTGATCGGCGGGATTTTTTGCACGAGGATTGATCACCACGTCGGCGCCCAGTTTGCGTGCCAACTCGGCGCGGCCAGCCGCAATTTCCGAGACCACCACGCGCCCGCCCTTCCCCTTGGCCCAGGTCAGACAGGCAAGTCCGATCGGTCCCGCGCCCATTACGATCGCGGTGTCGTCCGGTTTCAGGCCGGACCGATTGACAGCGTGCAATCCCACCGAGAGCGGTTCAACCAGCGCGCCCTCGCGCGAGCCGACGTCGTCGGGCAAACGCAAAAGGCTGCTGACGCCGCAGGTTACGTATTCAGCATACGCGCCGGGTAACTGCCCAAGGCCCAGTCCCTTGAGATTGTGGCAATGGATTTCCATTCCACGCAGACAGCGTTCGCAGGTGCCGCAACTGGTGAACGGCAGTGCGGCCACGCGCTCGCCAATTTTGAAATCCCCGGCATTCTCTCCGAGTTGATGAATCTCGCCGCAGAATTCGTGCCCCATGATGGTATCGGGTGGCATCCCGAAGCCGTATTGAACGGCGTGCAAATCGGAGCCGCAGATGCCGCAATTGTGCACCTTGAGCAC
>JBOHWM010000417.1:0-2025 GCA_050736555.1 Binataceae bacterium (SeqCode) | reverse complement strand
GTTATGCCGGTGCGTTTTGGAAAGCCGTCGGAAGTCTCGGGATCAGGTAAGTACTGGAATTTGCTCGCTGTCATGCGCACAATCCTTAGGCGCTCGCAGGGAGCGTGCGGCGGGAGGGGAAACGGATGAAAGCGAATATTGGCGTGAGCCTGGCGAGTCTCACCGGTCTTATGCTGTTGGCCTCGTGTGCGCGATTTCAGCCCACCACGCCCGCCATGAGCGCGTCGAATTATACTCCGACCGGAATCGGCCAGAGCATTACGATGAAAGACTCGAGCATTCATTATGATCCGTCGATACTGCGGCCGGGGGTCGCACGCACCCGAGTCGAGGCGGTTTATGGCAAGCCGAATGACACGCGTGCGACTTCCCAGGGGTTAACCGAAGATGTCTACGCCTTTAATCCCGACGGCAGCAAATTCGTCAACCCGCAAATTCGCCCCCGCAATGTCGCCCTCGGGTTTTTCACGATGGGAACTTCGGTTGCGGTGCGGCAGGCGCGGCTTGCGGCCACCGAACGCAAGCTGACGCTGTATCACGTGCTGTACAGTCCCGACGGCAATATCGAGACGGTGCGCGAGGAGCGTATGTCCGGTGCGCCCGCCACCGGCCCCGCCGTTAAGCCGACCTCGGCGACGGCAGATCAGGATTGAAGTGGACGTGGAATGCGTGACGAGACCGATATTTTTTACGCGCGATCACAGCTTTGATTCCGCGCGATTGTCATCGTAGGCTGACCCTCATGGACGCGATGGCAATCACGAATTATGTCAAGCGGCTGTGGGATGAATCGGCGGTGCCGGAACTGATCGAGTATGTGCGGATTGCCAACAAGTCACCGGCCTTCGACCCGAATTGGCGTGCGCATGGCGAGATGGATCGCGTGGTGGCCCGCTTCGACGCCTGGGCGCGTGGCCGTCAACTGACCGGCATGAAGCTAGAGGTAGTTCGGCTGGAGGGTCGCACGCCACTGATCTTTATGGAACTGCCCGGTGCGTCGGACGAGTGCGTTTTGCTTTATGGCCATCTGGACAAGCAGCCGGAGATGGCGGGATGGGGCGAAGGCCTTGCGCCGTGGCAGCCGGTGCTACGCGAGGACCGGCTTTATGGGCGCGGCGCGGCGGACGACGGTTACGCGATGTTCGCCTGCCTGGGTGCGCTGGGTGCGCTTCAAGACCAGGGCGTGCCGCGTGCGCGTTGCATCGTTATGATCGAGGCGTGCGAGGAAAGCGGCAGCTTCGACCTGCCCTACTATGTGGACCATCTAGCCGCACGTATTGGCGCGCCGACGCTGGTGATTGCGCTCGATTCGGGCTGTGGCAACTACGACCAGCTATGGTCGACCACCTCACTGCGCGGCCTGGCCGGCGGCACGCTAACGGTTGAGGTGCTTGACGAGGGGATGCACTCCGGAGCGGCGGGCGGGGTCGTGCCATGCAGCTTTCGCATCATGCGCCATCTGCTGAGCCGGCTGGAAGATGCGAGCACCGGCGCAATCCTGCCGCCCGAGTTTCACGTGCCGATTCCAGCGGCGCGTGCGGAGCAGGCGCGCGCCGCCGCCGCGGCATTGGGTGATGTTCATCGGCAATTCCCGTTGGTCGCGGGCATGCGTGCGGCTGCCGACGATCCGGTTGAACTGACGCTTAATCGCACCTGGCGGCCCTCATTAGCGGTAATCGGCGCCGATGGGCTTCCGCCCGCGGAGAATGCCGGCAACGTATTGCGGCCGATGACCGCGTTGAAGCTTTCGCTACGCTTGCCGCCCACCTGCGACGCGCAAGAGGCGTCGCGCGCGCTCGCGCACTTGTTGACACGCGATCCACCTTACGGGGCGAAGGTGAGCTTCGAGGCTAATTGGGCGGCGCGAGGATGGAATGCGCCCGCGCTCGAGCCTTGGCTCGAGCGTTCGCTGGAGACAGCTTCGACAAATTTCTTCGGCAAACCCGCCGCCTATATGGGAGAGGGTGGCACGATCCCGTTCATGAGCATGCTGGGCGAGCGTTTTCCCCAGGCACAGTTTCTTAT
>JBOHWM010000416.1:0-3590 GCA_050736555.1 Binataceae bacterium (SeqCode) | reverse complement strand
ACTGACTACTTCAATTAAGTACCCATTCGCTGGTCATTTTGTTCGAACCTGATTAAGCTTCAATGCTGTTCCCCCATTTACGAACGGAGGTGCCGGGCAGATGCGCTCGCGGCATGCATCGTTCTGGTTGGGCAGTTGCGTTGTGACCCTGTTTCTCGTCAGGCCGGCTCAGTGCATCGCGCAAAGCATTAACTCACCAACGTTGGCTTCCGATCTTAGTTCCGATTTCAAATATCTCACTAACAACGTGGTTGGAGACGCGGGCGATATCGTGACCGCGCCGCTGCGCATCGGGCAGCTCCCTGAATTGTTGAAAAACCCACGCTTCTACCTGGTTTTGGGCGGCAGTGGCGCCGCATTCGGCGGCGCGTTCGCGCTTGATCAAACCATGCGGGCAAATCTGCGCGGCATGTCAACCGGCGATGCCAACCTGCTGCAAAACATCAGTTATGGGTCGGTCAGCGCGTCCGCCGCATTGTTATACGCCTGGGGACTGTACGACCATGACGCACGCGCACGCGAATACGCAATCACGGCGGGCGAAAGCGCCGGCCTGGCTTCGCTGTTCGTGCTCGCGATCAAGTACGGTTTCGGACGGCTGCGGCCGCGGCAGGACGGTCACGACCATGACGCGTTCTTCTATGGCGGACAGTCATTCGTGTCGGGGGACGTCGCCCCGATGTTTTCGTTGGCGGCCGGAGTCAGTGAGTATTTCAACAACCGCTGGTACATTGCGGCTCCGGTCTATTCGCTGGCGCTGCTCGACGGCTTCGGCCGTATGGGCAACGACGCGCATTGGTTCTCCGACGTTGTGGGGGCGGCGCTGGCGGGAGTCGGCACGACCGAATTGCTACTCTATCTGCATCGCTACAATGCGGAGCATCCCCGGACCTGGCATATTTTCCCTCTCAGCTCTTACGCGAATCCGGCGCAAAGGACCTCGGGAATGCCGACCGGCCTGAGCGTCGCATATACGTGGTGAGAGCTGAAACATAGGGGCTGGATGCTTTTGCCATCGCGGATTTTAGGCTATCTGGTTAGATGGTGTTGTCATGGCCGAAGCAGTCGAGACGATCAAATTCTATTACGATTACAAAAGCCCGTTTACCTACCTCGCCTTTGAACCCGCGCTGGCGCTCGAACGGACGCATCGCGTTAGGTTGCGCTTTATTCCGCGCGAGCTTGATATCCGTGCCAGCTATGGCGGCGAGCTCAATCAGCGCGACCCCCGCGACTGGTTGAAGGTGCGCTATCTGTACGCCGACGTACGCCGTTTCGCCAATGAGCGAGGCATGATAATTCGCGGGCCGCGGAAAATCTTTGATTCGCGGATGGCGCTGATGGGCGGTCTTCTCGCCGACCGTCGCGGATGCTTCCGGCCTTATTCGCAGCGCGTGTTCGAGCGCTTTTTCAAGCGTGAGCTGGATATTGAGAATGCGGAGCAGATGGCCGCGGTGGCCGCTGAAAGCGGGCTCGATCGTGCGGAATTCGCGCGTTTCATTGACGATGAGGGTCACGCGGCACTGGCGGAGGCGGCCGCCGAAGCCGATCGCGACGGCATTTTCGGAGTGCCTACCATAATAGTTGCGGGCGAACCGTTTTGGGGCAACGATCGCATTGACTGGGTGATCAAGAAGCTCGACGCGATGGGTCTGCGGCGCGCCTGATAGCCAGTCGTGCGCGAATTATAAAGGACCTACATGCGCCAGATACCGGTTGGAACCAAGGGAACTTACGAATTCATTGTCGCGCGCAAGGATCTTGCCGGCACGATGCAACCTTCATTGCCGCCGGTGTTGGCTACCGCGATGATGAGTCTTGCCATGGAGATAGCCGCGATGGACGCGCTCAAGGATTACCTCGAGCCGGGTGAGATGACGGTCGGGGCGGTCGTCAACGTGCAACATACGGCGGCAACGCCCGAAGGCTGGAAGGTGCGAGCCGAGGCTGAAGTCACGCGCGCCGAGCCGCGCCGAATTGAATTTGACGTGCGCGCCTTTGATAAAAAGGAGCAGATCGGCAGCGGCTTCCATACTCGCGCCGTGCTCGATCGCGCGAAATTCGATCAGCGCCTTGAGACCAAGATGAAATCCCGCAACTGACGGATGTGGATCCGGCCGCGAGGAATTTCCGGACAACGGCCGTGCCGCGCTTCAGTGAAGCGAAAGTTGGAGAGGTTACTAACATGACGGGCGCGATTTTTTCTCCGGGCGAAGTGCATGTCGGGCGTGATTTCGGCGGCGAGACCTTCGCTATCACTCCCGAGGTTATCAGCAATTACATTGCGGCGACTGGCGACGACAATCCCTGGTATTATCGCGATTCGCCTCTGGGGGGTCAGCTTGCGCCCGCGCTGGTGTTGCATTCCGCGGTGTTTCGCAATCGCGACTGGTATCTGCCCAACGTCTTCGGCAATCTTCACGCGCGTCAGCAATGGGAAGGGTTTGCGCCCACGAGGGTGGATGAAAGCCTGCACTCGCGCTCGGTGGTGACCGACCGTTACCGCAAGCGCGATCGCGAATATGTGGTGAACGAGTGCCTCATCTTCGACACGCAGGACAGACTGGTTCAACGCGGGCGCACCCATCAGAGTTTTCTCATCGAGGCGGCGCGGGGTGGCGATGGCTTCGCCGTCGATCACTCGCGTGAAAAATCGAGCGGCCGTGACTTCAAAGTCGGCGAGCGCGGCGGCGAGCCGCTAGAAGCGCCGATGCGCGAGGTCACACAGGCGATGTGCATGGCGTTCTCGGGACCCGCGCGCAATTACCATACTGACGCCGAGGAGGCTAAGAAACTCGGCTTTCCCGATATTGTCGTGCAGGGCATGTTCTCAGTCTGTATGGTGGCGGAGATGATGACGCGATGTTTCGGGCTGGGCTTTCTCATCGGCGGTAAATTCGACCTGCGGCTGGTCAACGTGCTGTGGGTCAATGAAACCTCGGGCCCGTGCGGCCGCATTATTGAACGCCACGCGGAAGGCAAACGTACGCGTGCGGAAGTCGAGGTGTGGTGCGAAAAGGCCGACGGCACCAAAACTATCGTCGGCACCGCTTCCGCGTTGGAATTGTAAGCGCCGCCGCGTGCCTTCGTTCTTCGCTTCGGCTCACATTTAGGGAACCGCTCTCAAGATATAGTTCTGTCATTCCGAGTGCTTGTGAATTTGGGGCTTCGCGAAAACGATTGCCGCGCTGACACGGACTCCGAGCGCGGCGAGGAATCCCGGATCTTTCGCGGGTTTCGGGATCCTTCGCTTCGTTCAGAATGACAGTTTGCGGAGGTCCGGTTTAAAGGTCTGCGCGTACGATCGCGCATTCGGCGGAGCAAAGCGGAGCCGAGCGAACGAGTCCGCGAGTCGCGTTTCAGAATAAGTCTTAGAGCGTCGTGGAGCGATGACAGGCAAACTCGTGGTTGCCGGCAAGCCACGGTGTGTATTACAGCTTGATCAATCGGTCAGTCTCTGGAGGTTTCTGGAAAAATGGATCAAAGCCTGCTCTCCGGCATCCGGGTAATCGATTGCGGAACGTACGTGGCCGGTCCCGCCGCAGCCACGGTGATGTCCGATTTCGGCGCCGAGGTAATCAAGATTGAAC
>JBOHWM010000415.1:0-2399 GCA_050736555.1 Binataceae bacterium (SeqCode) | reverse complement strand
CGCCCAGATAGAGTGGCTTCAGGAATTCCCGTTCAACTGATCCGCGCAGAGGTTCCAAATCCCGCCATGGAGGCTTCTCAAGACTGCTGCGACGGCTTTGCACGATCGGTGCGTCGGGATTTGAGCCCAGGCGCCCGGCAGTTACTCGTTCGACCAGGAACAAGACGCGCGGCACCACCGTCGCGCCTTGCCGAAATCGCGCACTGTAGCCGCCCGGAGCCGATTCGTTGCCCCGTGGCCAGGGCACTTGCTGATAGGTTAGCCGCTCCACTGCCTCGGCGGCCGATGCGTCTCGTCGCGGCAGCTCACCGGAGTATCGTCTGACGTTTGTGGGAAGCTCGGCTGCCTGGCCCTCGTGCGCAAACAACACGCACGCCGGAACATTGAATAGCGGCCGTACGGCGTCGTCAAAAATCCACGCTTCGATAAACCGCGCGGATGCATAAATCCGCACCTGCTTGCCCGTGATACGACCTGAGAATACTCCGCTTCTAAAGCCGCGATACTGCTGCCGCGTCATGGTTGCCAAGGGCATCACGAACGCGATCGCACCGTTCTTCTTGAGATAGAGTTCGACGCATCGAGCAAAAAAATATCCGGAGAGGTCTTGATGTGTCGCCACCTTGCCGCCCGCCCACAAACCGCGCGCCTGACACTCCGTCTTGAGAAGCCTTTGCATCGCGTCCGACATGTCGCGGTAGGCCAACCACGGCGGATTACCGATCAGCACATCGACCTTTTGGCCCTCCGACGAAAGCCACACCGGGCGGCTCAGGTTGCGTGCGACATAACCCCATATGTGATTGCGGCCCTGCTCGCGCAGCTTGCGCAAATTCGCGTAAGTGACCGCGAGGGTGTCACGCAATTCCACCGGAATATCATTACTCGCCCGCCGCTCGATCCAGCCTTCGAGGGCGGCGGCGGGAGCATTCTGTTCGCTTAGACTGAGCATTCGGTTAATGACCGAGTCGAACAGCGATGGATTCGATGCGACGCGAAAAGGAAAGACCAGGTTGGGCACTTTTCTGGGATTGTCTAATTCATCCTTGCCCTTGGCCGGCACGGTGATGCGCACGGTCTGGCCCATCATGACCTGCTCGGTGTTCCACTGCATGGAATCGCCCAGGTAAACCGGAATGTTGAGCGGCGGGCGATCTCGCAGCCGTTCCTCGCCGATCGCGAGCAAGTACGTCACTCGCGCGTTGATCACCGCGACCGGATGAACGTCGATGCCGAAAATCAGCTCAGTGCATCGCTTCAAGGCCTCGCGGTTATCAATGCCGCTGTTAGCGGCGGCCGCGAGCAGATGTCGCACGGCATGAAACAGAAAGGTGCCGGAACCGCACGAGGGGTCAAGCACCCGATGGTCCAGCGGCTTTTCGATAACCCGCTCGCACATCCATTGGGCGAGCCAATCCGGCGTATAGTACTCACCCAGATCATGGCGCTGTTCGGGATCGATCAGTGACTCGTATAAGCCCTTGAGGACATCGTGGCGAATGTCACCGAGACGAAAGCGCGCCACCTGGGCGCTGATGCGATGCACAACATCGGTGGCGTCCTCAGCCGCCAGCACCCAGTCAAAGAAATCAGACTCCACCACACCACTTATGCCTGCCTCCTGGAACGGGCGGCCCGAAAGCAGATCGTTTGGCTGCGGTAATTCGACATGCAGCGCCAGCGTCGCCATGGTTTTCGCAACAATGGTCAGGTAGGTATGCTGAAAGAATAGTGCATCGTCGTCGATCGTGTCGCCATACACCAGACGCAGCCGTTCAGCCCACAGTTGCCTTTTGAGCAGGACGTCCGGACGAGAATTGACTTCTTCCCAGAGAGCTTCGAGGCGCGAGCGCGCAAGATCATAGACCAAGCTCTCCCGTCCAAGTTCCTGACGTACAGTATGCGGGTCGGGGCTGAGTTCTGGCGCACGCGTGACTACGGGGCTGAGCCAGGCGAGCAAGGCATGGCCAACGTCCGCCGCTTCACGCTTATGCGCAAGTTGGCCGCGGACGCTGAATTGCGCGTGTAAGCGGGTAAGTTTTCCGCTCTTGACTTCATAGGTAAGAAAATCGGCACCGTCGGTGGCGACGCCAACATAGCGATGACCGGTCTCCACCTCCCGCTGTTTAAGATAACGGTCAAGCTCTTCTTCAGCATCGGCCGTCTCGTTGCGCAGGTCGCTCTTGAATTCAAAGACGGTCCGGCCAAGCAGCGCGTCGGCTCTGCCGTGCACTTCTGGCAGCTTGTACTCATGCTTTATCTGACTTGCCGGTGCCCCGAGTCCAAGGACCAGCAAGGCTTGAACGGTGGAGCGAAGCGATTCGTGACCGGGCCGGCTCGAAAGCGATCGGATTAGCTCGCGAAGTTCCTCGTCGGATAAAGGCAAACCCCCGTCCCCC
>JBOHWM010000414.1:0-3113 GCA_050736555.1 Binataceae bacterium (SeqCode) | reverse complement strand
CCTCCAGTCCTGGAAATTTTATACACAAAGAGCCCGCTTACACATGCGTACCGGGAATATTGGCGGCCACCAGCGCGGTCTCCGTCTGGCCATAGCCATCATGGATGGTTAGCCGGTAGCGCTCGCGCCAGACGTCGATAACCTCGGGATTAAGCGGCTCGCCGGCGGCCGTGCAATGACGCAAAGCGGGTAGATGGTGCTTCGAAAGGTCTTCCTTGACCAGCATACGGAACTCGGTCGGCGGTGCGCAGAAGGTCGTGACCTTATAGCGATGCAGCAGCTCGAGTTCCTTTTGCGGCTCGAAGCGCCCGTTGTACATGAACACCGTCGTCCCGTTCATCCAAGGGCCGAACAGGACGCCGTAAGCAGCCTTCGCCCAGCCGGTGTCGGAGGTTGTCCAATGGATATCGCCCTCTTTCAAGTTGAGCCAATTAAGACCGGTGAAGCGATGCGCCCAGGTATAGGCGTGACCGTGCAGAACAGCCTTGGGCTGCTTGGTGGTACCGGAGGTGTAATAGCATACGGCTGGATCGCTGGATCGTGTGTGCTGGACCGTGAATGTGGTCTTGGCCTTGCGCATCTCATCGTGCAAACTGCTCCATCCAGTACGAGCACTGCCGACCAGGAGATAATGTCCGACCGAAGGGCATTCACGCCGCAAATCAGCCACCAGTTCGGCGCTATCAATCCCCGCGACAATCGCGCGCGCGCCCGAATGATTGGCCCGATAAACCAAGTCCTTCTCGCGCAGCATTGAGACGCACGGAATAACCATGGCTCCGGCCTTGAGTGCGCCAATATAGACGGATTGCCAAAGCGGAATACGGGGCAACGCGACCATAACCGGATCGCCGGGGCCAATCCCCAGTCCAACAAGCATGTTGGCGACACGATTGGACTGATCGCGCACATCGGCGAAAGTCAGGCGCGCGCGGTTACCGTCCTGATCTTCCCATAGCAAGGCCACACGCCCGCGATCCTGCGCGTAGCTGTCTACAGCTGCGCCAAAATTGAAATACTCGGGCGTGTCCCAGCGAAATTCGCGATAAAGCTTCTCGTACGATTCCATCATTATCACCTCGGCGCGCCACGATGGTTGGCCTTGCGCTCGGGCGGCGCTTGCGACCGTTTAGCCGCAGCCTTGATGTACTTGACACTCATGGGCGAAAGATCGTCGCGCTCAATATGCACGTCGATAAGCGCGAAGGTGCGAGCTTGATGAGCGGCGGCGAGCGCCTCCTTGAACTCCGCCAAGGTGCTCACTTCATAGCCCGCACCGCCCCAGGCCTGAGCAAGCGTGGCGTAGGGCCAGGGCGGTATTTCAAGCAGATCAGCACGGTCGGCCGCGATTGGGCGGAAAATGCCCCAGCCACCATTATTCACCAGGACCACGATAGGATTAGCGCCGAAGCGCGTCGCGTGCGAGATTTCCTGCCCGGTCATCTGAAAGCCACCGTCGCCGCTCAGCACGAGCGGCCGCAATCCACATCCGATCTGCGCGCCAAGAGCAGCCGGCACGGCAAATCCCATCGACGCGTAAAATCCTTGCGCGAGATACGTCCCCTGATGTGGCACTCTCACGTCGAGTCCGCCGAAAAGCATGTCGCCGGAATCGGTGACTACCACATGACGCCGGTTGACGGCGAGAAACTCGTTAACGGCGGCGAGCAACTCCGCGACCTTGATCGCACCACCGCCGTTTCGCCTGACAGCGCCCTCAGTCAGGTTGCTGGCGTAATGCACGGTCTCATGATGCGTACGTAAATCCTGGCGCAACAACGCTCGCACGAAATCGCGTACGCCGACGTTAACATAACGGTGATATTTGACGTCGACCGCGCGATCGACCGCCCATACCGTCTTTTCCTGGATGATATGCGGCGCCCGATTACCGAAGTTCATGTCGGTGCGTAAGCAGCCCAGGTTCAGGACGAAATCCGCCTCATCCATGCGGGCCACAATCGGCGGCGGGCTGATGGGGCCGACGTGAACACCCATATAGAGCGGATGGTCCATGGGAAAGGCGCCCTTTCCGAGTACCGTCGCGAACACCGGGGCACCCATTTTCTCGGCCAGCTCGATCAATTCGCGGGCGGCCTTGTAGCGATGGATCTCGATGCCGGCGATGAGCACGGGCCGTTTGCTCTCGTTGAACATAGCGGCCGTTTCACGCGCCGCCTCCTCGACCTTGCGCGTATCGGAATCGTGGAAATGCAGCACGCCGTCCCATTCGATCAGTTCGTCCGGCACTTCAATCTCACGATCAACCATATCGCGATGAATTTCGACATAGCCGGGGCGCTGCTCGGCCCATATAGTGCGCACCACTTGGTGGATGTCCCGCGCTGCCGTGTGCGAGTCAACAATGACGTGTGAAGCGCAGGTCACTTCCTGATAGATGCGATGCTGGGATTCGATTTCGCGCGCCTGATGATGAATCAGAGTGCCGAGACGGCGTTCCTCCTCGCCGGGGCCACCGGAAAAGATCAGCAATGGCACGCGCTCGGAAAATGAGCCGGCCACGGGATTGACCATGTTATGGCCGCCGGTGCCATAGGTCACGCAGACCACGCCAATTTTGCCGGTCGCTCGTGCGTAGCCGTCGGCGGCGAAGCCGACCCCCGGTTCATGGGAAAGGGTGAGCACCTCGAGGTTATGCTTTTTGCCCAAGGCGAAAAAAAGCTTGAGCGCGAGGTCTCCCGGGATACCGAATACGTGCTGAACGCCGATTTTGCGCAAATACGCGACCAGGAAGTCGCCGAGAGTCATTTTTCGCTTCACTTAAACTTACCTCGCAGGCTCGTTTCTGAGCGCGGCTCCGTGGAGCGGGCGAGTCCACGCGCCTTCGAAGTAAGACTCGCCTGCTCAAATTCACTTCCTTGCACTGGTCCGCTCACCCGGCGCCGGAGCGCGCGGCCGGTTGATACGGCTCCCCGCCCACCTTTATGTTAGCAGAGAAGACGATAACGGCGCGCGGTTTTGACGTGAAAATGTGTAATCCTTGGCGGGCTCTTGTGCTACACTGGCCGCGAGCCAAGGTGGGACGATGTTTCGTTCTTTTTTGAGGATGCGATTTTTAAGTCCGAACCACGTCGGCGGCATGGTGATATATC
>JBOHWM010000413.1:0-6601 GCA_050736555.1 Binataceae bacterium (SeqCode) | reverse complement strand
GCTTCCCGCTGGTCGCGTTGCTTCTGCGCCTCCAGCTCGCGTTTGCGCTCCGCGTCGATATCAGAGCGCAGCTTCCAACCCTGCATTAGCCAACTGCCCACGTCGACGGAATCGGGAAACGAATAATAGCCATTCGCGCCGCGCCGCAAGACAGTGCCGTCGCTGAGCGGAAATGAGCCGAGATTGTTGCTATGAAAGCCTTCTGGGGCTCGCAGTTCGATCATCGCTGACTACTCCTATCTTACTATTTCGCCCGGCGCGATCGTCGTCGTGCCGGTGGTTGAGCAACATGATATTGCAGCACTGGTCGGCCACGTCTGACAGCTACTCGGGCTGAGTAGCGTCCCTCGACTCGCACTGACCATCCCCATGCCGCCGCAACGGGCGCTTGTGGTGCCGCTGTCGCACAGCACCGCGTCGATCCGCCGGTCGTGACCGTCCGCCAAGACCTGCTCGCACGAAGTATCAACCGTCACGTCGGCAAAGGTGTTGAACTGCGAGCCCGGCGCGAGTTGCATGCCCATGTCGGCCGCGTGGGCGTTAACCAACGCGAGCATCGCGACGAACAGCACACACCACCCGAGGACGAAGAGGTATTTCAACATCGGTCAGCCCTTTTTATGGCGGTAGATTCCGCCTTGCGCGAACAAATGATTAGTCACAGCATCGCTGATAGTTTTGGCGTGCTGATGAATCCGACTTTCGAACGACTTGCTATCGAGCGCGTTCACATGAACATGCGTTTCGATATGATGGCCGCCGCCGGTCTGCCCGTTGCTGATGATGTCGCGGACACCCCCCGCAAGTTTCGCCGGGAGCACCATTTCGCGAGGGTGAAGGACACTCAATGTCCCCTTGCCGTGGCCGGTCGCTATACCGCCATCGGCAAAGCTCGGTACATCAAATCCGCCCGCGCTCGAAAATACAGATTTCGCCGCTTCAACAATCGCGACTGCGTAACTCGCGATCGTCCCCGCGTTAGCCGCAATTGTGTTGATCTCCGTCGCCGAAGTATTCAAAATTGTCGCGCCCATCGAGGCGAGCACGCTGGCGCCGTGCATCATCGTCGTGCTCGACAGCAGCGCATTGCTGCTAGTCAACATCACAATAACAGCTTGTAAGAGCTCGAGCGGTGCACGCAAGATCATTACCCCAGTCGTCAGCTCGCGCATGCTACTCGCGAGTAGCGATTGCCCTTGAGCCCCCGGCCCTCCAGCGGCTGCAGGGCTAATCATATGCGCCGCCGCACCTGCGAGGCCCCCGCCGAACACGGCGCCCGTCAACGTGCCGGGCTTGCCGCCCTCCAGCGCGCCCATCATCGTGCTCTTGACCACGCTCTCGAGCATTTGGCCGCCCATCCGTTCGAATTGCGCGCCGACGTTTTTGGAGCCGGATAGTAAGATGTCGAAACTCTTTGATGCGTAGTCGCCAATTTGCGCAAAAGCATTCTGCCAGGACTTCGCCGATTGCTCGGCGGCCTTTTGCTGCGCCTCCAGTACCCGCTTGGCCGTCTCCTGCTGAGCCGCCGCCATCTGGCCGGATAATTGGATGGTCTTGACCGTGTACTGCGTTTCCATTGCTGTTTTTTGCGCGAGCACGGACTGAAGCTTCTGACTATCGCCCTGATAGAGACTGGCTAATTGGGCAAACTCACTCTCGTGGATCGTCTTGAGCTTCGCCGCCAGCGCCATCTCGCCCTGAAGCTTTTCCTGATTCGTGATTACGTGCGCTGCCAACTCGGCATTGAGGCCGGCCTGTTCGATCGATACTTGGTCGGCGGAAGCCTTCGCCGCGTCCGCAATCGCCGCGGCCTGCGCGGCACGCTGTTGCTGTTGCCATCTCGCGATTTGCGCGGCCTGAGAGGCGAAGACCTTGGAGTTATCGTGGCCTTTGCCCGCGCCCGCACCGCCGCCTATGCCGCCAGCCGCCGCGCCTGTGCCCGTCCCGGCGCCGGTATCTATGCCGCCCGTCGGTGCCGCGTGAATTTGCGTCCGCAACTGTTCCAGCATCCGCATCGCCGCGCTAGTCTTGTCGGCTTGGACCGCGACCAGCCCAACGGCCGCCGCGAGATTGTGCGTGCCGCTGATCGCGCTATCGACGCCCCGGACTATCCAGTAGGCGGGCGACATATCGAGCCCGAATTGGTAGAGCTTTTTGATCGTGCCAGCGAAGGACTCGACCTTCGCGGTAGTCGTCACCACGGCTTCGGCGAAGTCGATCATTTTATCCGCCGCCGTCACCGCGAAGGTTTGAAGCTCCCCATTCTGCGCGAGCTGATTAACTTTCTCGGCAAGCTGCGTGAGCATGCTGGTCGTCGTCTCCAGCACCGGCACCAGCGCCGCCGCGATACGCTCTTTATCAACCTCGATGACCTGCCCAAGAATGTTGAATTTCTCTTGCGCCTGGTCGAGTGCATCGAGCGTCTGGCTATTCAGGACCAGACCCATTTTTTCGGCCTGCTCGCTGAATTCTCTCAAGTGCGTTATCAGCGGAATCAACTCCGCGCCGCTGCGGCCGCCGAATAACTCAGAGACAGCGCCCCTGGCCGCAGTGCTGTTCGTGCCGAGCCGGTTAATCGCATCGCCCACTTTGAGCAGGAGCGAATAGCTGTCGTTGAGGTCCGACTTCTTCAGTCCGAGAGTTTGGAGCGCACTCCCCACTAATTTCGACGATCCGCCACCACCCACCTCCAGGGCCTTGATCGACAACTGCGCCATCGATTGCGTGAGCCGCTCAAAGTCCTGGCCGGTAGCACCGGCCGCGAAGCGCAATTCCTGAAGGTGCTGCGTCGATATCCCGGTCTCGACGCTCATGTTGCGGAGTTTTTCAGCCATCTCCAGCGACTGAGAAATCGACTCGCGGGCCCAATTGAGCCCCTCGAACACGGCGAAGCCTTCGGCCATGTGCCGCACGCTCTCAGTGAGGCCGGCGAACTGCTCCGTCATCGAGTGACTGGCCGTCTCGGCGGTCTCCTGCATACGGGTCATCGACGCGGTTGACTGCTCCGCGCCTTGGGCGAACGCGCCTCGTATGCGCTCGAACGATTGCGACGCCATCGAGGCTGCCTGAGACATCGCGGCGTTGAATTTTTCAGTTGATGCAGCGATTACTGCCTGTAGGGTGAAGTCAGCCACGCTCGATTACCTCTTCCTCGTTGGTCGATTTGTTGAATTCGGCAAGCTCCAACGCCATCAGTAACCGCGTCGCGGCGTGCGCCAAGTGGTTCTCGCTCTTATCGCCGTCAAACCACTGGTTCAGGTGCTTCATGGCGTGTTCGACGTGAGCCCAAACGCTATGATGTTTCCAGCCGTCAGGCTTGTGCCAGCGCTCGACCTCATCGAGCGTGCGAGCCACGGCCTTTAGCGCGCGGCGGAGGTCAGTCGCGGTCATATCCGCGCCCGTCTCGCGGTCCTGCTTGTACATCCTTTGGTCAGATTCACTAACGCGCGGCATGGGCTCCCCCGTCGATAAGGGCGGCGATGTCGTCAGACCTGAACCGGATGACCTTCGGAGTGATCACGACCGGCTCGGGTAAGCGGCCTTCCCGTCGCCACTTCGCCACGGTCTTGGGCTTAACCTGCAAGATTTTCGCAACCTGAATCTCAGTCAGAAGCTTTGACATGGAACCTCCAACGAAAAAAGCCCGGAACCATTTAAGGCTCCGGGCTCGATTTCTCGGTCTCCGGTCAGGCGGTGACTATTCGTTATTTATAGTACCAGGTCGTACATCTCAGTCAACAATAGCTACTATCAGTGTTTGCACTGTGACGGTTTTGTGCAGGTTGGGTTACAAACATTGACAAATGCTTGCAAAGTGTCAGCTCCCAAAACCCTTGATTTATCTGCATTTTCTGCATCGTTCTGTCAACTTTTGCCCTCCTGAAACGACTTTTAATCAGAGGGTCCCGGGTTCGAGTCCCGGACGGCTCACTCAAAATTCTCTCAAAAACCAAGTATCCTGCTGAAATTCTAACGGACATTGCGGCGCTCAACTGCTCGCGTTGTCCGCAATTGTCCGCATCTGTCAAGCGCCTCGACGTTCAAGTCTTATGCGCGTCGATTCGAAACATTCTGCCCGAGGACCACGCAGATAATTGCCAGGATGAGAAAAGTGAACGCCCGCTCCTCAGTTCGGAATGCTTTCCGATTTCGAGGCTATGGAAACCGCCCACTTTCAAGCCTAGAGGGCGTTCGCCCCAAAAGGTGCCCAGCCGCGTCGCTAGAATCAGATTGCCCTATTCGACTCAGTATCAGCCGCGTAAGATGCGGACGTGACCAAGCTCACCCGCAAGCAAATACAAAAAAGGGCGTTGGAGATTGTGTCCGAGAGTCCGGGCGGAATAAAAAATGCTGCCTTGCTGGCAAAAATCAGCCAGGCGAGTCCGGAGACTCCGAAGAAATCTATTTATTCGGCCATATGGAACCTGGATCGCGAGTATCCGGAGGCTGTCAGCAAGCCGGACCGCGGACTCCTTAGATCGAAAGCTTCTGAAGGCGAAGAGCCAACTGCACCTAGTCCCACGAAAGAGACGGCGTTTACAGCGAACAAAATCCAGGAATCGGATTTTTATGAGCCGTTCGCCCAGTGGTTGATGAAAGATCTTAACGAAGTCAACGACGCGGCAAGTCTTGGAGGCGCCGCTATGAAGTCAAAATGGGGCACCCCGGACGTCATCGGTGTTTATAAGCCCTTGTTCAAACAACTCATCAAATTCCCACTTGAAATTGTATCCGCCGAATTAAAGATTGATCCTCAAAACTCAATAGTAGCTTTTGGACAGGCAATTGCTTACCGTTTGTTTTCGGCAAAGACCTGCATCGTGATGCCCACCACCCTGGCTGAGGAAGATAAAAGCCGATTGGAATCCTTGTCGATGTTATTTGGCGCGGGGTTCGTGCTGTTCGATCTAGATCCCGTCAATCCGCAGTTTGTAATTCGCGTCCGGGCCCAACGATTCCTGCCAGATATGTTTTACGTCAACGAATTCGCGGAGCGTCTCAATGCCTATGACGCTCAGTTGTTCGAACACCTGTTCGGTCATTAAGTTTTTACGAGGAGGAGTGCAGCGGGGTTTTGCCATCTACCAAGTAAGGACGTGTCGAATGAAAAAGATAAACGTTGGTGGTGTTACTATTTACGAGCCAAACGGTGATAGTCCCGAAGATTTTATTCGCTGCCTTGTTGATGACGCCAACGCGAAGGGCTTGCACGAAGTGAACATAGGAGGAATCACTCATCCAGCCGACAGAGCAAAAGTTGAAACAATCTGTGAGGAAAAAGGGATAAAGGTTAGGTTTGAAGGCGATAACTAGTTCATTCGGACAAGCGGATTGTACCCCTTCGTGACATTACAAACAGCTCGGATTGATTAGTCACATTTAATCGACCGCCGTTAACGTGAAGGCACTGTCGCCCGCGTTAAAAGAAGAATGCGAGTGTGCGCAAACGGTTCCGGACATTTTGCTCGTTCCAACTCTGGGTTAAAAGAGGTGTTAACCAAGAACCGGTCACTAGTCACGGATTAGGCTTAAGCGGAGTCACTTTGCTGCCGCTCGGTTCGCCTTTCAAATGCGCCTGCAGGCGCTCGGTCGCCAAAGCGAGGTCGGCCTCGCTGACTATGTTATAGCGGTCGAAAATGCTTCGAGTCTTATGACCGGACAGCGTCATAGCAATACGGTCCGGAATTCCCGCACGAACCATATTGCGCACGGCGGTGCGGCGAAGATCGTGCACAAGAACGGGAGCGAGTCCGGCTGCTTCGCGCGCGTTTCGCCAAGCTTTGCGGAAGTCTCCAATCGGTTCATCGTCGCGATGAAAGACGAAAGGACAATCCAGCCGACGTTTGGCCTGTGCCCGTTGCATGATTTCGAGCAGTTCGCCCGTAAGCGGTAGCACGCGGCCATCCTTGTTCTTGCTAACCTCCGGCCGAAGATGAACGACTTGACCTGTCAGATCGATATCCCGCCACTCCAGCGCTTTCATCTCGCCAAGGCGCCAACCGGACAAATATAGGAACGTTATGGGGTCCCTTAGATAGTCCGGCAAGTTCTCCCGTAGCTCTATAAACGACCCGTGGTCGAGAAACCCTCGGCGTGCGTTGTTTTCTTCCAGATTTGGAACATACGAGACGTTAGTCACCCTCCCATCCTGCATCGCCAGGCTGAACATTCGCCGGAGCGCGGCCAATTCCCGATTGATGCTTGCATTGGCTGCCCCTTCCCGCTGTCTATCAGCGACATACGCCTTGATGCGATTAGTCGTTATGTCTATGGCACGCTCGCGACCGAAGAACTTCCGCAAATGACTGATCGAAAGGCGAGCCGCGCTAAGCGAGCGCCGTCGATTGACTTGGTAATCCGTTAACAGCGCGTTGGCGAGGCCGTCGAACGTAACCCGCTCCTTGGGCGCTCCCGTGAATTTCCCCGCTCCGACCTCGCCGATGCGCTTTTGAGCAAGCGGCGCGCTTCGCTCTCGCTCTCCGAATGCGAACTCTCGCGATACTCTTTGGCGCGATGGTAATACGCGATCCAATAGACGGAACCCCGCTTGAAGATTCGCCCTATCCCTTTCATCGGTTGGCGGTCCTGCTCCTCCGATACA
>JBOHWM010000412.1:0-2623 GCA_050736555.1 Binataceae bacterium (SeqCode) | reverse complement strand
GCCTTACAACGCTCTGAAACACCGCTATCAGCGAAATGTTAATGCGGCATCACTGCGGCTCGAAAGTGGATTTGCCTGAAAGTTAAATCTTGACTGCGGCCCCGCCCGCTTGCTCGATTGTTGCCCTCAGGTTACATTGACTCGGCGGTCAGTATCCTTATAGAGACCAAATTTAAGAATTTCAAGTGGTTGACACCGCTCTAATTAGCGCGTCTTCGCGCGTGGATGAGACTATCTTCGGACGTCCGCTTTTGGAGCGGCTGATGCTGTTATGCGCGCGTGCCGGGATAAAGCGGTTCGTGGTCGCGACGGCTCCCGAATATAGACGGATAACCGAAGCCGGGTTGGGAGAATTTCGCGGGCGCCCGGAAGTCACCGTAGTCGAATCGCTAAGCCACCTTAGTGGCCGCGCGGCTGGATTGGACCCCAGCACCCCTTGTATTGCCTTTTCAGGCAACCTCGTGATGGGACAATCGCAGCTTCGAAAGATTCTGGACAGCTATGCATCCTCGCGTCGGCGATTGCTCCTCGTCAGCACTGACGAGGAGCATGGTGGCGCTGTCGCGATTGGACCGTTGGCAAGCTTGGTCAAGACTCCCGAGCCCTACTCGCCGCCATTGCGGGCGGACCGCTATCTGCCCTTTGCGCTGAACGGACGCCCGGAGGACCGCGAGGAAGCGGAACTCCGGCTTGCGCACTCGGTGCGAAATGAAAGCCTTCATACCGACGCGCTGATGGCGCGGATGGTCGATCGCCGCTTGTCCTGGCGGTTGAGTTATCCGCTGGCCCGCTTGGGCGTGAGTCCGAACCTCGTGACGCTCACGAATACCGCGCTCGGCATCATATGCGCCGCGATGCTGGCGTCAGTAGGCTACTGGATGCGCTTGGGCGGCGCGCTTCTGTTTCTCGTGTGCATCACCCTCGACGGCGTTGACGGCGAGCTGGCCCGCCTGCGGATGGTGGAATCGCGAATGGGTGCGCGGCTCGACGTAATCACCGATAACATCGTTCACGTCGCAGTTTTTATTGGGATGATCGTCGGTTGCTATCGCCTCAGCCATAGCGCCACGTATTTTTATCTCCTCCCGATCCTGCTGGGTGGATTTCTTTGCTGCGGAATTTCAGTTAATCGGGCGCTCAGCGTCGACAGCGAAGGCGCTGAACGCTGGCTGGGCCGCGTCGAACGCGCGACCGGACGCGATTTCGCTTATCTTTTGGTGCTCCTGGCGGCACTTAATGAATTGGCCTTATTCGTGTGGGGAGCCGCATTCGGCACCTACGTCTTCGCGTTCAGCCTGTGGTGGCTGACCGACAAACGCAAGCAATCCCGCCCGGTATCCCAACCAGGGCTGAGCGCTGAGCCTTTCAAGGGGGAGCGAATGTGAAGAAACCTCGAATCCTTTTGATTCAACCGACCACCATCCATCTTGACGGTACGCCGCACAAGACCCGGTGGCGGCTGATCATGGGACTCATGATTCCGCTGATGGCGGGATTAACACCACCGGAATACGACGTCACGCTGTGTGACGAACGTCTCGAAGACATCGATTTTGAAGGTGGCTGGGATCTGGTCGGGATGACCACCACCATCGGCGCCTCACTGCGCGCCTACCAACTCGGTGATGAATTTCGCAAGCGCGGAATCCCGGTGGTGATGGGCGGCTTTCATGCCACGTTGCAGACCGCCGAGGCACTCAAACATGCCGACGCGGTAGTGCAAGGCGAAGCCGACCTGGTCTGGGCGCAGCTTCTGCAAGATTGGCACGACGGCAAGCTTCAACAAACCTACAAGGCCGACAAGCTGCATGATTTGAAGTCGTTGCCGCGTCCGCGCCACGAGTTGTTGAAGCTCAACCGCTACCTGTTCAAGGCGGTCCCGGTGCAAGCCAGTCGCGGATGTCCCTACCGCTGTTCGTTTTGTGAAATTCCCGTCTTTTACAGCGGTTCCTACCGAACACGCCCGGTCGCCGAAATCATCGACGAGATCAAGGAAACCATCCGTATCACAGGTTTTCGCCGCTTCCAGTTCATCGACGACCAGATTACCGGGAAACACAAATTCGCCAAGGAACTGTTCAAGGCACTGATTCCGCTCGACATCCGTTTCTCATGCCTGTGGACGGTGAACTCCAATCACGACGAAGAACTGCTCGAGCTGGCCGCGAAGGCGGGTGTCTTTCACGTCAATATCGGGGTGGAATCGATCAGCCAGGACAGTCTGCTGTCGATGAACAAGATTCAGAACCATACCAAGGATTACAAGAAACTGCTCAAGCGCCTTGAACATTATGGCATCTACTATTCGCTGAATTTCCTCTTCGGTCTGGAAGAGGACCATCCGAAGATCTTCGACGAAACCCTCAAATTCCTGCACGAAGTCAAAGCGCCCGAGGCGTTTTTCAACACCGTTACGCCGCGTCGCGGCACGCCGATGCGCGAGCAGTTGGAAGCCGAGGGGCGCGTGATCATCCCTGACGCCGACATGTACACCAACAACTACCGCTGCATGTTGGTGGCGAAGAACCTTTCCCCACAGAAGGTCGAAGTGGGCGTGTGGCGTTGAACCAAGGGATTCTATTCCTTGAAAGCGATGTTCAAGCGGCTCCTGATGCGGCCGGGC
>JBOHWM010000411.1:0-5484 GCA_050736555.1 Binataceae bacterium (SeqCode) | reverse complement strand
TTGCAGTTGAGCATCGTGAAATAGAGACTGTCCGCATCGGCCACATCGCGCAGTTGTGAACGCGTGATATCGCCGCGACCGGGCATTTCCACCTTGACAACGTCGGCGCCGAGCCAAGCCAGAATCTGGGTGCAACTGGGACCCGACTGCACGTGGGTCATATCCAAAACTCGGATACCAGTCAGAGCCTTGTCCATCGGTCTTCCCTTCTCAATGCGTGATCGCGGCGCGCATTGGCTATTTATACATGGTCTGATTCATGGTGCCGGGCGCGTAAACGTTGGGATCGACCCAAACGTTGATAAGCGCACATTTGCCCGATTCGCGCGCCCGTCTAAGCGCCGGCGCGATTTCGCCCGGATCACGCACCTCTTCGCCATAACCGTCCAGCATCTCGGCGAATTTTTCATAATGAACGTCGCCCAGCCAGTTGGCCACGTCACCGCGCTCGCGGCCGTATTTGGCGGTCTGCCCGTAGCGAATCTGATTCATATGCGAATTGTTGCCGACGATTCCAATGAACGGCAATCCGAATCTCACACAGGTCTGGAAGTCCCATCCGGTGAGACTAAAGGCACCGTCTCCGAACAGACAGACCACCTCCTTTTGGGGTGACGCGAGCTTCGCCGCCATCGCGAACGCGGTACCCACGCCAAGGGTGCCGAGTGGCCCGGGGTCCATCCAATGACCGGGGGATTTCGGCTGAATCACGCCGCCCGCAAAGGTCACGATGTCGCCACCGTCGCCGATGAAAATCGAGTCGGGCGTGAGGAACTGGTTGATTTCGTGTGCCAGCCGCAGAGGATGGATTGGACGCACATCCGCGCGCAAACGCGGCGCCAGTACGGCTGCCGCCTGACGTTCCTGGTCGCACAATTCGGCGAGCCATTCGTCGCGTGCACGCGCACCATTGTCGAGCCGTCCGCTGATCGCTTGTACCACCGCCGACAGGATCGCGCCCGCATCACCTACCAGGCCAAGCGAAATGTCGCGGTTTTTACCAACCGTCCGATAATCGAGGTCGATCTGCACCACGGTCGCGTCGGCGCGCAGGCGCCGTCCATAAGCCATGCGGAAGTCGAAAGGCGTACCGACGATCACGATTACGTCGGCTTTGCCGAACGCGTAGCCGCGGGTCTGATGGAAATGATGCGGATCGCCGGGGGCAAGGGTGCCGCGGCCGGCCCCATTCATATAGGCCGGAATGTTCAGCGCACGGCAGAATTCAACTGCCGCCTGAGTCGCGCGGCAGCTCCACACCTGGGTCCCCAGCAAGACGCATGGCCGCCGCGCTTTCACCAATATGTCGGCGAGCCGCTCAACCGCTGCCGGATCGCCGGCGCTCTTAGTTGAAGCACGATAAGTTCCGGGTTGCGGAATCCGCGCCTTCGACAGCTCAACCGTACCGTCAAGAATATCGCGCGGGATTTCCAGGAAAGACGGACCGGGAGCACCGTTGTAACATTCACGGAACGCCATGCTGACCATGTCCGCGATACGTTCGGTGCTCGACACCGTCGCGGCGAATTTGGTGATCGGCTGCATCATGTCAACGTGCGGCAAATCCTGCAGCGAGCCCATGCGATGCTGACTGAGCGGCCCTTGGCCGCCAATCAGAAGCATCGCGCTTTCGGCACGAAACGCGTTGGCCACGCCGGTCATGGCGTCGGTGGTGCCAGGGCCAGCTGTCACTACGGCACACCCGGTTTTGCCGGAGGCGCGCCAATAGCCGTCGGCGGCATGCGCCGCGACCTGCTCGTGACGGACATCGATAATCCGGATACCTTCGTTGAGACAGCCTTCGTAAATATCAATGATATGGCCGCCGCATAGCGTGAAGATGACATCGACGCCCTCGTTTTTGAGCGCCTTGGCGACGAGATTGCCGCCGCTGATCTTTTCTTGGCTCGAATTCTCGTTGGAGGTTTGGGCGGCCGCCATATGCTTCTTCTCCTTCGTTTCCCAAAACTGCCATAGGTCTACCATAGAGTCGTGCGTTATGACGCGGTTCTCACCGCATCGTGATGAACCGCAATTCGCTATCATGTGATCATGTTCGGCTTGGCACTGACGGCCCACGCGACCACCGCGCTCATCGTCGCCTTTCTCGCCTCGCTGGTCGAGTTCATCGAAGCGCTCACGATAGTGCTGGCGGTGGGAGCGGTGCGCGGCTGGCGGCATGCGATAGTCGGCGCAACCGCCGGGGCGCTGCTGATCGGAGCGATTATCGTGGCGTTCGGCACCGCCTTGGGTCGTATCCCGTTGCCCGAACTACAAATCAGCATCGGGATATTGCTGTTGTTATTCGGCGCGCGATGGCTGCATAAGGCGGTGCTGCGCGCGGCCGGAATTATACCCGTGCATGACGAGGCCAGGATTTATTTGAAACAGGCTGAGAAAATGCGCGCGGGGTCCAAAGCGGCGGTCCGCTTGGATCTGGTGGGCGTGGCGACCGCCTTTTACGCGGTGCTGGTCGAAGGACTGGAAGTGATTTTTATCGTGATCGCGGTCGGCGCCGGCGGAAGTCTCAGTGCCGCCAGCGTAGGCGCGGCGGCGGCGGGCCTATGCGTTATCATTTTGGGTCTGTTGCTGCATCGGCCCTTGACGAAGGTGCCCGAAAATACCTTGAAGTTTGCCGTAGGCGTGCTGATTTCATCTTTCGGGATTTTCTGGATAGGTGAAGGGCTGGGCTTTGCTTGGCCGGGCGGTGAACGTGCGTTGCCCGGATTAATGGTGCTGATGTTGGCAGTCGCGTTGCTGTGTGTATGGCTGGCTCGCGCGTCGCGCCGTCCCGCGATCGCCAACGAATGAGGTCTGACGTGGTGCGATGGGTGCGTCGAACCTTGACCGAGATTTTAGGCCTGTTCGTCGAAGACGGAGTGTTGGCAATAGCGCTGCTGGCGTGGGTCGCGATATGCGCATTTGCATTGCGGACGCCACTGGCGCCGCCTTGGCGCGCGCCAGTTCTGGCCTTCGGATGCGCTGTGGCGTTTGCCTTCAGCGTATGGCGCAGCGCCTCAATCAACGGTTCGCGCAGGAAGAAACAACCGCGAACACGCGGGCATAGTCTGAGCGAGAGAGAGCCGGCGCACCCGTCCTCCGCACCCGGATGATGAGGCCGGCAATTTCAGCCTGGATGACAATTCGAAGAACGTCATCCCGAGGGAGCCAGTATGGAGCGCACTCACCTTATCGAGCTCACCAGCCGGTTTGTCGACGCCTTCAATCACAATGATCTCGACGCGGTAATGGATTTCTTTTCCGAAGATGGCGTCTATGACGAATTCAACGGGCGGCGCAATGTCGGCAAGGCCGCGATTCGGGCCGCGTTCGAGCCGCAATTCAACGGTGCTTACGGGCGCATGCAATTTCTTGACGAGGACCTCTTCGCCGATAGCGAAACCGGCAAGGTGATGGCGAGTTGGCGCTGCACGCTCAGTATAAAAGGCCAGCCGACTTCTTGGCGTGGACTCGACCTGTTGCATTTTGCCGGAGATAAACTCGTGCGCAAGCTGACCTATGCCAAAGCCAAGGCGCCGCTGTTTGAATAGTTGGCCTACCCTGCGCAAAGCCTGACGTTAACCGTCATCCACGAACGCGTGCGCCTGGATCAGTTCGTGGCCGGGCGACTGGCGCCGGAATGCTCGCGTTCCCAGGTCGCCCGCATGATCCGGGCCGGGCTCATCCGCGTCAACGGTTTGGTCGTTCGCGGAGCTTACACGACACGCACCGGCGATCAGGTTGAAATCACGCCGCCGAGCCCGCCTCAACCATCAGCCGTTATACCGGTCGCACCCGCGATCGAGGTTTTGTACGACGATGCCGAGATTATCGTGGTCAATAAACCGGCCGGAATGACGGTGCATCCCGCCCCCGGCAATCCCCATGCAACCCTGGTCGATGCGCTGCTGGCGCGGTTCCCGGAACTCGCGCTGATGGCGGAGCCGGGGGGCGTGATGCGCCCGGGTATCGTTCATCGCCTCGACAAGGACACTTCGGGCGTGATGGTGGTGGCGCGTACACCGTTCGCCCGCGCCGCCTTATCCGATCAATTCAAGCGACGCACCGTGCGCAAGCTCTATTTCGCCATTGTGCATGGATCGGTCGAGCGTGAGCGAATTACGATTGCGCGTCCGCTCGGGCGTCATCCGATCGAGCGCAAGCGTATGTCGGTCAAATCACGCAATCCGCGCGACGCCGTGACTCATGTTGAGGTGCTGGCGCGAATCGGTGCCACAGAAGCGCCGCCGCATGGGGTGACGCTGATACGGGTACGGCCGGAAACCGGCCGTACCCATCAAATACGTGTCCATCTCGCCTCGATTGGCCATCCATGTCTGGGTGATGCACTTTACGGCGGAGCACATCGCGGGACCAACCAGGGCGCTTTTGCCAGGCAGGCGCTGCATGCGGCTGGTTTGGCCCTGGACCATCCTCGCAGTGGCGCCCGGCTTGAATTCGTGGCGCCGCTCGCGTGCGATATGGCTGCGTTTTTAATCGACCACAAAATCCAATTCGAAATTGATGCCGTGCGCGCATGGATGCGCGAGTAAGCGGGAATCCGGGATTTCTCGCCGCACTCGGAATGACAACACCGACGGGTTGTGCGGACGGATTAGAAACGCCGGGGGGGTCACGTTCAGCGCTTTTCTTTTGGAGTGACCGGGGCAGTCTTGTCTTTTTGGCGCAGCTTCTCCAGCAATTCCTTATCGCGTTCGCGCGCCCATTGCTCTTCGCGCGCTTTTTCGAGGTCGTGCAGCTTGTCGCCCGCCCGGTCCTTGTTATCGTCCATATTCGATACCCCCTTCCGCTTAGAACCAATCCAGCGGTATTCATTTAGTCCAAAACGCGATTCGCAGACTCGCCTGCTCGTTCCGCTCTCGCTTCGCTAGTGCGCTCGGCTCCGCCCTGCCACGCCTAGCCCCGTCACTGATAATACTGCGACAGATCCCGCCGTGCACATAGCTTCAAACGCGCGTGACTGGTTGAGAGCGGCGAGTCACCTTCGCTATGATTTTGCTCATGGGCACGCAAATTCTTTATTGTAAGAGTTGAGGCTATGAGCCACGCGCGGCCAGTCTGGCCGCATCACTGAAATCCCGCTTCGGCGCCGACGCCCAAATCAAACCGGGGAAGACTGGCCAGTTCGACGTGCTGATGGATGGCAAATTGATTTTCTCCAAAGCCTCCGTCGGACGTTTTCCGGTCGAGGGCGAGGTTGAGGACAGCTACGCCGCGCTGAAAAAATAGCGACTGATTGCCGGCGAGCCTTGCCGGCCGCGTCGCCTATAGACGGCGCCGATCAATTGTCGCGCCACAGGATTGCCGCAATCGTGCCCTCGTCCTGAAAAACCTGGATCACATCGTTAATGCCGGTTAGTGGGACGTTATTCACAACCAGTTGGAAAACCAATTGCCTGCCGCTCTTGGTCTGAATGTACCCGCCCAGCGCCTGGCTCTTGAGCATCAGACCCGACTGCGAGC
>JBOHWM010000410.1:0-6692 GCA_050736555.1 Binataceae bacterium (SeqCode) | reverse complement strand
GATCTCGAACGCCAGATAACCACTGAAACACTGCGCGAAGAAGGCTTCGCGGTTGAAGAGGCGGCGGTTGGAAAACGTGCAATGGAGATGCTGGCATTGGGCCGCTTCGACGTGGTGCTGACCGACCTGATGATGCCCGGAATGTCAGGCGAGGAATTGCTCAGCCGCGTCAAGCAGCAATATCCCGCGACCCAGATTGTCGTACTGACCGCTCATGGCACCATCGAAAGCGCCGTCCAGGCCATGAAGAATGGAGCGTTTTACTACCTGACCAAGCCGACCGATCGCGAGGCGCTCGTGATGACGGTGGGCAAAGCCGCCGAACTCGCCAATCTGCAGCAGGAAAATCAGCTCCTGCGCACGCAAATGGAGGGCAAGCTGCCGGTCGAGGGCATCGTCGGCCAGGATCCCGCTATCCTTGACGTGCTCAAAGTCGTGCGCAAGGTGGCGCCCTCCAGCTCCACCGTCCTGATTCAGGGCGAGAGCGGAACCGGCAAAGAAATCATCGCCCGTGCGATTCATAAGCTCTCACCGCGTGTGAGCCGTCCGTTTGTGGCGATCAATTGTTCGGCGATCCCCGACAACCTGATCGAGAACGAACTGTTCGGCCATGAGCGCGGGGCGTTTACCGGCGCGACTGAGCGCAAAATCGGCCTCATCGAGAGCGCCGACAAGTCCACCCTGTTTCTCGATGAAATCGCCGACCTCGGTATCGGGTTGCAGGCGAAAATTCTGCGCGTCTTGCAGGAGAAAGAAGTTCGCCGGGTCGGCGGCAACGAATCATTCCGCGTCGACGTGCGGCTGGTCGCGGCAACCAACCGCAACCTGGCTGAAGAAGTCGACGAGGAGCGTTTTCGCGAAGACCTGTACTATCGGGTAAATGTCGTGACGATCACGCTGCCGCCCTTGCGTGACCGCCGCTCTGACATTCCGCGGCTGGCCAACCACACGCTGACCCGCTTCGCCCATCTTTCCGGTGGCCGCGTCAACGAGATCAGTCGTGAGGCGATGGAGGTGCTGCTCGATTATTCATGGCCGGGCAATGTGCGCCAGCTTGAATCCGCGATTGAACGCGCGCTGCTGTTATGCGAAGGCGATCGCATCATGCCCAAGGATTTGCCCCAGGAGGTGCTGGCGCGCAAGGCAGTCGGCCGTATCGAACGTACGCGTGGCGAACGTTTCGAAATTCCCGCCGAGGGAATCAACTTCGAGCATCTCGAACGCGACGTTATCTCGCAGGCGATGGAAAAAGCTGACTGGGTCATTGCCAAGGCCGCTAAAATGTTGGGCATGAGCTATAGGACGCTGCAATATCGGCTCGACAAGTTCGGCATCAAGAAGCCCGACGGCAAGGCCTCGTCATCTCCAACGCCGGGCTAAAGTCGGGGTCGCTGCCGCCCGGCGGCCGCCGCGCGAAAAGTTCTGATCGATAGGCGTGCGGCCAGTCCAATCCGCGTATGCGTTACTCGCTCTCCGGTTTTTTCAAGCCGAGGCGTTCGTAATACTTTGCCGGCACCTTGCTCTTATCCTTATAGATTAGAAAACGGCAATGCTCCTTGCCTAAAACGTGGGCCGGTTCGACCACCATGAAGGGAGCTCCATGAGCCTTGATGTCCTGCGCTTCCATCACTGGTTCATGCGCGCAATAGACCGGAAAGCTCTCGCGCCCATAGGTGAGAAACTGCGGCCCCTTGAGCGTCAGCATCGCGTCGGCGCCCTCGTACTTGCCTTCAAGCACAAGGCGGCCACCGCTGCCGCATGGACGCATCTCGATCGTGATCTTCTCGTCGTCTTCTTCGATATGCAGCGGCTGCAGATGTGCTCGCAGGCCGGCGGCGAACATGCGTACGCGCGCACGCATCGCGTCTTCTCCCGCCGGCATTTTTTCCAGATTGGGCAGCCACCAGGCCTTGACGCCGGCATCCATCGCCTGCTCGACGACTTGATCACCGAAACGCCGGCCGATGAAGCTCAAAGTAGCCGCAACCCAGTTCCGGTAGAGGTCGTGCATGCTGAGAAACTCGTTGTACATTTTTTGTGCGAGCTTTTTAGCGGCATCCTTATCGCCCGCGTCGATCGCCTCGACCACGCGCTCGACGGTGAGCTTCTCCATTTCAACGATTTCATCGCGCGATAGCACTCGTTCAGCCATGATCACTCCTTCGTGCCGCAATCCGATAAAAGGCGGCGTCTTCCGTTGTCAAGCCCAAAAAAGCTAGGCTATACTCCGATGGTTTTGCGCGGCATGGCAAGCGGTGCTGATGTTGAGATGGCCGCGCGGTTAGCGTATTTAATGCCAGCGTAGTCAATTGCCCGGCTGATTTGAGAATCGGCTCGAATCGGCCTCCCGGAGAGCGCGGTGGAAACTTCTTCGCACGATATCCTTTTGATTGGTGGTGGCGCCGCCGGCTTGCGCGCCGCGATTGCCGCCGCCGAAAGTAATCCCAACCTTGACATCGCGATGGTATCGAAGGTTTACCCAATGCGAAGTCATACGGTCTCCGCCGAGGGCGGCGCCGCGGGCGTCGCAGGCAAGGATGACTCGATAGAGGAACATATTTACGACACGGTGTCGGGTAGCGATTGGCTGGGCGACCAGGACGCTATCGAAGCGTTCTGCAATGAAGTACCCGACGAATTGCTGCGAATGGAACATTGGGGTTGTCCGTGGAGCCGTGAGCCCGACGGACGCATCGCGGTTCGCCCGTTTGGCGGCATGAAAAAGATGCGGACGTGGTTTGCCGCGGATAAAACCGGCTTTCACCTGCTGCATACTTTGTTTCAGACTTCGCTCAAGTACACCACCGTCACACGCTACGACGAAACCTTTGCCACGCGCCTTCTGGTTGAAGACGGGCGCGTGCTGGGCACCGTCGGCATTGAACTCAAGACCGGACGGATCCGCGCAATTTTCGCCAAAGCGGTGATTATCGCCACCGGCGGATGCGGACGCGTGTTTCCATTCACCACCAACGCTAATATCTGTACCGGCGACGGAATGGCTCTGGCGTATCGCGCGGGCGCCCCGCTCAAGGATATGGAGATGGTTCAATACCATCCCACCGGCCTGCCTTTCACCGGAATTCTGATCACCGAAGCGTCGCGCGCCGAGGGCGGATGGCTGCTCAACAAGGACGGCTACCGTTTTCTGCAGGACTATGACCTTGGCAAGCCGACTCCGACTCCGGTCTTACGCAGCATGGAGCTTGGTCCGCGCGATCGTGTCTCCCAGGCAATCTATGGCGAAATCCAAAAGGGACGCGCGTTCCAGGGTCCATATGGCGAATACATCCATTTGGATTTGCGCCATCTGGGCGAGGCGAAGATCAACGCAAAGCTGCCGATGGTGCGCGAGCTCTGTCTGAAGTACGAGAATATCGACCCGGTGCTCGAAATGATCCCAGTGCGCCCAGTGGTCCATTACATGATGGGTGGCGTATCGACCGATATTCACGCGATCACGCCGCTGCCGGGACTATTCTCCGCTGGTGAGTCGGCTTGTGTCACCATCAATGGCGCTAACCGGCTCGGCTCGAATTCGCTGGGTGAATGCTTGGTGTTTGGTGCGCGGGCAGGCAAATCCGCGACCGCTTACGTGGCCAATTTCAAGCCCGCCGCCACCACCAACGGCCTGCTCGCGCTGGCCGCGGACGAGGAGCGCCGGCTTGAGCAGGAATATCTGCACAAGCAGGACGGGACGGAGCGGATCTCGAAAATCCGCGAAGAAATGCAACATACGATGGAACTCGGTTGTGGCATTTATCGCGACCGCACCTCTCTGGTGGAATCGGCCAACAAGCTGCGCGAGCTAAAAGAGCGCGCGCAAAATATCACGATGGAAGACCACACCCGCACCTTCAACACCCAGCTCACCGCCGCACTGGAGCTGGGCTTTATGCTGGACGTGGCCGAAGCCATCGTGCATAGCGCGCTGAACCGCGAGGAATCGCGCGGCGCTCATCAACGCAAAGATTTTCCCAAACGCGACGACAACCGATTCCTCACCCATTCGATGGTCCATCGCACCGCCGAGGGGCCGCCGCGGATTGACTACCAGCCGGTGGTAATCACCAAACTGCCGCCGGGCGAGCGAGTTTACGGAAGGTAACCTGGATGGCCGATACAATCATCATTGAAGTCACGCGCTATCATCCGGAGCGCGATACCGAACCGAGCTATCAGAACTACGAAGTGCCGCTGCGTTCGGACTGGATGGTCCTCGATGCGCTCAATTATATAAAGGACCAGCTCGACGGCTCACTCGCCTATCGATGGTCATGCCGCATGGGCATATGCGGCAGTTGCGGCATGACGGTCGACGGTGCGCCCAAGCTCACCTGCGAAACTCCGCTGACTTCCTGCGGGTCCGGGCCAGTCCGCATCGAGCCTTTACATCATTTCCCCGTGATTAAGGACTTGGTGGTTGAGATCGAGGATTTCATGGCCAAGCTGCAAAAGGTGCGGCCCTGGATCATCCGCAAAGACGAGAGCACGCCTGAGGGCGAGTATCTGCAAACGCCGGCTCAACTCGAAAATTTCCGTCAGTTCAGTCTTTGCATCAACTGCACGCTGTGTTACGCGGCCTGCCCGGTCTACGGACTCGATCAAGCCTTTGCGGGTCCCGCGGCAATCGCCCTGGCGCATCGCTATAACCTCGATTCGCGCGATCAGGGGGCCAGCGAACGCACCGATGTGTTGTCGCAGCACGACGGTATTTGGGACTGCACCGTGGTCGGCGAATGTTCAGTGGTGTGTCCCAAACACGTCGATCCTTCGCTGGCGATTCAGCAATACAAGCTCACCGCCACGAAAGAATGGTTCAAGTCCTTTCTGCTGCCATGGGGGAACAAGTGAGCGCGATGCCACAGTACAACCAGTTTCAGCCCAAGGCATATCGGCGCCGGATGCCGGCGAACTGGTTCCTGGACCGATGGGACTATCTTCTGTATGCGCTGCGCGAATCGACCTCATTCTTTGTCGGCTATTTCGCGATCGTTACTTTGCTACAGATAGGCGCACTGATTGGCGGTCAGGAGTCTTACATTGCATGGCAGGCGTGGATGCGCGAACCGGGAATAATCTGTGTCAACGTCATCGCCTTTCTGGCCCTCATGTATCACGCCGTCACCTGGTTCCAGTTGGTGCCACGCGTGATGTTGCGGCAAATCCGCGGGCGCACCGACCCTGAGATGATCGCCGCCGTGCCTAATTTCGGCCTGTGGCTGGCGATTTCGGTGGTGGTCGGACTTTTTATCCTGAGGACTATCTGATGGCTGAACACGTCAAGCGCTCGAATGAGCCCGCGGTATGGTTCCTGTTTGGAATCGGGGGCTTCATCGCGGCTTTCCTGCTGCCCGTGCAGATTTTTCTATTTGGAATTGCTTTTCCGCTGGGATGGATCCCAGACCCTGGCTATGTCGCGGAACAGGCGCTGGCTTCCCACGTGTTGACGCGCATTTACCTGTTCATCCTGGTCATTGGTTGCTTTTTCCACGCGGCCCATCGCATTCGCCTCACGATGGGCGACCTGCTCGACCTGCGCCATTTGAATTTCGCGATGGGTGCAACGCTCTATGGCCTCGCGGCCATTGGAGTCGTGGTCACCCTGGTAATGGTGATCATAATTCCGTAACGTGTGGCAGTTCGGATTCGAATACCCGGCAATTAGAAAAGGCCGGCCGGCTGCAATTCGCTATCGTCCCTTTGTTTCAGGGACGCCGATTCCGTTGAGAAAGTCCGAGCGTGCCGCCATTGCGTCCTGGGCTACGGCTTGGTTGTACGCGGCCATCGCGACGCGGGCATCCTCGCCGCACATCACGCTCGCCATTTCGGCACGCTCAATATACAAACCGGTTTCCAAATCGCGATCGCAGCCGAGATAGACCGCGCGTTTTATCGCCGCGATCGAGTTTGGTGAGCGTTTGGCCAAGGTCCGCGCCCAGCCCATCGCAAACGACAGTAACAGCTCCGGCGCCAGCACACGGTTAACCATTCCCATCCGCTCAGCCTCACGCGGACTATAGACGTTGCCAAACAGCATCACTTCGAGGGCACGCCCGCGTCCGATGAGCCGTGGCAGCCGTTGTGTGCCCCCGCCGCCCGGCAAAATCCCTAAGGTCGCCTCAGGCAGCCCGATTTGATACGGCCCATCGGCGGCCAGCCTGAAGTCGCATGCCAGCGCGAGTTCGTAGCCACCACCCATGCAATCGCCGTTGATCGCCGCAATGACCGCCTTCGGCATCAGCATCAGGCGGTTGAGCAAGCGATGAAAGCCGGTGGCGAGTTCGGGCCAGGTCCGCGCGCATCGCTCCGGGTCCGCCGCCGTTGCCGCCAGTTCGTCTACGCTGTAGTGAGTGATGAACTTCCCTTCGAGCCCGCCAGTGATGATAATTGCGCGGACGTTTTGGTCATTTTCAGCCGCACCTACCAACTGCAGTAGCTCAGCCGCCATCGGCGCGACCATATAATTCATTGGCGGGTTATTGATCGCCCAGAGTTGCACATGGTCGCTCGTCTCGATCGTGAAATATTTCATCGTGAAGTTCTCCTGCTTCCGCACGCCGCAGTTTTGCGTTTGCAACGGTTGAGCGTGCGTATCGGTTGATCTAGGCTTCGCTTGATCACGGTTTATCTCAGGTTTCAAACGTCATGAAAGTCGACATCGATCTTAAAGCGGGCTTTCTCCAAAGTAT
>JBOHWM010000409.1:0-7045 GCA_050736555.1 Binataceae bacterium (SeqCode) | reverse complement strand
TACTATATCCGTCGTGGTCTCTGACAAGGGTCTCCCGCTCTCTCGCGTCAAGGTCGGAGGCTACAATATCCAGGGCATTAAAACTCACGTCAATCCGCAGCAGTTGAGCCGCTATTACAAGGCAGCTCAAGATTTAGTCGCGCGCTTATGAGTTGCCGTTGCCGACGACTGTCCTAACTTCCCCATACGGATGTCCTAATTAGGACAGCACCGTTTTTTCATTGGGGTTCGCACTTTGTATCACGCATGCGTGAGTGGTTCACTGTAACGGCCGAGGCGTAAAATTGATTCAGGTGGAAATGCGGTGCGCGCTTGCGCCTTCAGCTAAGCTTACGGGCTTGTCTAACACCGCGCGGCGGTGCATCCTCCGCTCGAACCATGGACGAAATCATGAGTGAGACGGTTAATTTGGCGCCACCTCATGTCGTGGCCGTAGTGGGAGCCGCTACCGCCGGCTCCGAAATCGCGTGCATCCTGGCCCGCCGCGGGGTCTTGGTGGTGGTTATCGAGCAGAATCCGCGGCCGTATGGAAAAATCGAGGACGGGTTGCCGCGATGGCATGTGAAGCAACGCAAAGACGAGTACGAGGAAATCAACCGTCGTCTCGACCATCCGAATATCGAATTCGTGCCGTTGACGCGACTGGGCGGGGAGCTCGACTTCAATCGATTGCGCGAAGAATGGGGCTTGAGCGCAATCGTGCTCACCCATGGAGCCTGGCGCGACCGTCCTTTTCCGGTAGAAGGCGCGGATCAGTTCGTTGATCACGGCCTGCTTTATCAAAATCCGTTGATTTACTGGTTTAATCACTATCCGGAGGCGAATTACCAAGGCCCTCGCTACATCCTCTCTCCCGGCGCGACAGTGGTTGGCGGCGGACTGGCTTCAATCGACGTCGTCAAAGTGCTGCAGATTGAGACCACTTTGCGAGCGCTCGCCGCGCGTGGCATCAGCGAAGACATGGTCCGGCTGGAGCGCGAGGGGATAGAGCCGGTGCTCGCGAGCCATCAACTGTCATGGGCTGAATTGGGAACCGCGTCCTGCAAATTGTTCTATCGGCGGCGAGTAATCGATATGCCGCTGTCGGACATCGCGCCTGATGCACCTCCGAAACGCGCCGTGGCAATGCGCCAGGCGCGTGGCAAAATTCTCGACAAAGCTAGGCGCAAATATCTGTTCGATTTTCAGGAACTGAGCGTTCCAACCGGCTTGATCGTCGAAGAAGGCCGCCTCGCCGGAGTTCAGATGAGTCAAACCGAGGTGGCGGAGGGCCGGGTGCGCACCTTGCCGGATTCGCAACGGCCGGTGCCCGCGCCTTTGACGATAAGCTCCATCGGCAGCATCCCGGAGCCGATTCCCGGGATTGCACAACAGGGCGAAGTCTATCAATACGCCAACCAGAAGATTGGTCTTCTCATCGAAGGCCGGACGGCGGTCTACGCGGCGGGCAACGTGCTGACCGGTAAGGGCAATATCAAGGATTCTCTCGAAAGCGGCACTGAAGTTGGGACGCACGTGGCTGAACAGTATCTTGGCGTGGCTGATGATGGCAGCCGCGCCGCGCTAGCCGACGGCGCACGCGACGACGCGCGGCGCGAAGGCGAAGCCATCGCGCGCAGTATCGGCGCACGCGAGGCACTCTCGGGAGAAGCTGTCAGTGCGGTTTTGCGCCGGGTGCGTGAACGCCAACGCGCGGTTGGATATGAGGGCAACTATCGCGAATGGATCAAGCGCGTGACGCCCCGCGATTTGCAATGAACCAGGGCGCCTTTAAGGACAGACGCAGGGCGTGACTTTAGAGACGAGGCGTGGCTTTGACGCCGGAGGATCTCTGTGGACGAACTTAAGCGAACCGATCCGGAAATTTTCAAACTGATAAGCGAGGAAGAACGTTATCAAGTCGAATCAGTGCGCCTGATTCCGTCGGAAAATTACGTTTCCAGGGCGGTGCTCGAGGCGACCGGCTCGGTGCTCACCAACAAGTACTCCGAAGGTTATGCCCATCGCCGCTATTACCAGGGCCAGCGCTATATCGATGAGCTCGAAACGCTGGTGGTTGAGCGCGCCAAGGCCTTGTTCGGCGCTGAGCACGCCAATGTCCAGCCCTATTCCGGGTCGCCCGCCAACCTCGCGGTTTACTTCGCCTTGCTCAATCCGGGCGACACACTGATGGGATTGGCGCTGCCGCATGGCGGGCATTTGACCCACGGATGGAACGTCAGTATCACGGGCCGTTTCTGGCGCCCCGTCCGTTACACCGTTGATCGCGAAGGCCAGCGTATCGACTACGACGCGGTGCGTGAGTTGGCGCGCAAAGAACGGCCGAAAATCATCGTCACTGGAGCGACCGCCTATCCACGGGTATTCGATTTCAAGGCTTTCGGTGAGATTGCAAAAGAAGTCGGCGCCTATCTGCTCGCCGATATCTCTCATATCGCCGGGCTGGTGGTCGCCGGAGAGCATCCAAGTCCCTTTCCCCATGCGGACGTCGTGATGACTACGACTCACAAGACACTGCGCGGTCCGCGCGGCGCGATGATCCTATGCCGCAAGGAATTGGCGGAGAAAATCGACAAGGCCGTTTTCCCCGGACTGCAGGGCGGTCCGCATAACCATACCACCGCCGCGATTGGTGTGGCATTGAAGGAAGCGGCGACGCCCGCGTTCAAAGAATACGCTCATCAGGTAGTGCGCAACGCGAAAGCACTCGCGGCGGAGCTGCTCACACGTGGCTACGACCTGGTCTCCGGCGGCACCGATAATCATCTGTTGCTAATCGATCTCACCAACAAGGTAGTAATCGGCAAGAAAGCCGCACAGGCGCTCGATCGCGCAAATATCATTTGCAACTACAACACCGTGCCTTACGACCTGCGCAAACCGTTTAGTCCCAGCGGTATCCGGCTCGGCACTCCCGCCGTAACCTCGCGCGGCATGGGCGAAGCTGAAATGCGACAGGTCGGTGCTTGGATCGATGACGTTATCGCGCATCCCGACGACGAGGCGAGGATCACGCGGATCGCGGGAACGGTCAGTGAATTCTGCCGGCGTTTCCCGGCGCCAGGGATCATCGTTTAGCAGTATTACGAGGATCGTAATGGTCACGGAGTGCTGGCGACGAGCCTTGACAGGGGGTGCGAGCTAACCGATTATGCGCACGTCGCAGACTCTTAGTTCTGAACCCGGCTGGCGGACTCATCTGCTCGTTTTGCTTCGTTCCGCTGGCGTGCTCGCTATGCCCGGGGCTCCGCTGGTGTATAAAGCTGAACATGGCCATAAAAGTTGAACGTACCCTTAATTTCGGCACACCCTACACGCCCGAAATGGAAGCCGGGCGCAAACGTCCCGGGCCAGTCTGGAGCGCGATCCCGCAGCAGGTGCGCGAGGCCGGCGAACTCGGCTACGACACCGTCGTCGCGGTCGAGACCCAGCATGATCCATTTTTGGCGCTCGCGATTGCGGCTCAAGCACCCTCGACGCTGGAACTCGGTACCGGCATCGCCCTGGCCTTTACGAAAAGCCCGGTGGCAACCGCCTATATTGCGTGGGATTTGCAGGCGATGAGCGGCGGACGGCTGGTGCTCGGATTGGGCTCGCAGGTCAAGGGCCATATCACGCGGCGGTTCGGCATGCCGTGGTCAAAGCCGGCCCAGCGCATGAAAGATTATGTGGGCGCGATGCGCGCGTGCTGGAGCGCGTGGCAAAACGCGACGCCGCTCAATTTTCAGAGCGAACATTACAACCTTTCCCTGATGACGCCGAATTTTTCACCTCCGTTACTTGAGCATCCGCACATACCGGTGCTGATTGCGGCGGTGCAGGAGCGGATGCTGCAAGTGGCCGGCGAGGTCTGCGATGGCGTGCGCCTGCACGGCATAGTGACGCGCCGCTATATCGACGAAATCGCGATGCCAAATCTGAAAAAGGGATTCGACAAATCGGGACGGCCCGCGAGCGTGTGGGAGCGCTTTGAAATTTCCGGCGGCGGCTTCTTATGCACGGCGCCGGACAAGGACGCGCTCGCGCGCGCAGTCGAGAAGATGAAGGCAACCATCGCGTTTTACGGTTCCACCAGGTCCTATCATTCGAGCTTCGCGCTCGACGGATGGTTACGTCAGGCCGAGGAACTTCACCGGCTTTCGGTTCAGCAGAAATGGGAAGAAATGCCGAAGTTGGTGAACGAGGAAATGGTGCATGCCTTTGCCGCGGTGGGCACCTACGACGAGATCGCGGGCGTGATGAAAAAGCGTTTTGCCGGGGTGAACCGCGTGTCGTTCGAAATCCCCGTGCACAACGATCACGATCGCGGCGTCCTGCGCGAAATCATCCAGGACCTCCATCGCGGATAGCGGGATTCCATCGGCATTCCATGCCGACGGTAGGAAGAGCGCTCGCGTTGCTCGGGATCGTTTTCATGAACGACATGGGGTGCCGACCCCTCGGCTGGACTTGGCGCCGAGCTGTCAGAAGTTCCAGGTTGAGGAAACAACACAGCGCGATTCGCGTTAAATCGCGCATGGGAAGAACAAAGCCGTTCAGATGTGGACGGGGACGTCGGCTTTGCGTGCGGTATACCGCGAGAGCAGCCGAACCACCGCCGGCGTGACGTGTTCGATTGCTTCCGGACGATAGCCGATCGCTTCGGGGCCCCGCACCTTCATCATGCCGAACGAGGACAGGCGCAACAGCGCGGTGACCGCCTGGCAATAACGAAAGCGGCGCAATTCAAGCGGCGCCAGCGCGTGGTACATCGGAATGTAGAGCGAAGCGAAAAGCTTACGCAACGAATTGCCGGCGGCGTTATCGTTCATCCAGCGCGGCCGGTCCATCGCGGAGGACGCCAAAATAACCGCCGTGGTAGCGGCGTCGAGATGACGGTCGCCGCGGTCGGCGTTGACCCAGTCGATTATTCCGGTAACGCGTAAACCTTTCACGATCACGTTTTGTGGATGGTAGTCGAGATGCACCGGGACGGGGGGCGCCGTCGGATAGCGCGTCGCGCGATCGCGCAGCCGTGCCAAAGCCTCGGCGAGTCCAGGTAGCGGGCCTCGATCGATACGCTTGGCAATCAGATCGAGCATGCGCTCCAGTAACGACGCTTGCGGCGTTTTGAAGGCGGCGCTGTGATCGAGGCGAGCCGGATCGATTTGATGAAGCCGGCTTTGCGCGCGGACAAACCCGATGAATCCGAGCGAGAAAGTTTTGAACGCCTGTGGAAAACTTTTGATCGCGAACAGCGGCCCGCCAGCCACACGTTCCATCACGACGAACGGCGCGCCGAGCGCGTCATGCAACGGTTCGAGCAGGTAAGGACGTGGGACCGGAAACCGCTGACCCGCGAGCGCGCACATCGCGGGGTATTCACGCTTCGCTTTTTCGCTGGCCCTGGTGCCTTCATAAAATCGCAGCACCAGTGGCAAATTCACCGGCATTTCGCGATTCCGGATCGACGGCGTTGACAGCGTGAATTCAAAAACCGTGGTTTCCCAGCCGCTGGCTAATATGCGAATTTCTTTGACGGCAGCGCCTAAGGTCGCGGTCAGGCGCGCTTGAACGACGCCAATGTCGATGGCGGATCGCGCCTCCATGACTGGGCGGATGTGTCCGGGGCTTTCGATGATTTTCAAGGCTTGGCCGTCCGTTCCAACCGCAACAGCGGAATTTTGAAGCTATTCCCGTCAGGGGCGCATAGATGTCTGCGCCGGGGCCAGCGGTGCCGGCGTGGGCATCGACAGCGGAATCGCCAGGCTTTCGGGAAGCATTCGAGGGTTGCCGTTGTGACGATTGTCCGCACCCTGCAAGACCGAGGAGAGCAGCGGTCCGCGTTTGTCGCTGATGTCAATCGTGACCTCGGCCGACAGGCCCATCCGCAACGGCTTATTCGCCGGTGGCGGCTGGTTCAGGACCATCTTGACGGGCACGCGTTGCACCACTTTAACCCAATTGCCGGTCGCGTTTTCGGGCGGCAGCAGCGCGAACGCGGCACCCGTGCCGGAGCTGATAGAATCCACGTGAGCCTTGTACGTGTAATTCGGGTAGATATCGAGGGTGATGTCGGCGCTCTGGCCGACGCGCACGTCGGTAAGCTGAGTTTCTTTGTAATTCGCGGTGACGTACAGGCGACTTACCGGCACAATCGCCATTAGCGGTTCACCGGCTTCGACCCGATTGCCCACATGCACGGTTTTGCGCGTGACAATACCGTCAAAGGGAGCGTGAATCCGAGTGTAGCTAAGGTCGAGTTCAGCGGTTTCGAGCGCGGCGTCGGCCTGATGCACGATCGGCCGATCATAGCGCGAATGGTCTTCACTGCCACCCAACGCCGCCTGCGCTTGTTGCACCTGGTGTTGCGCCAAGGCGCGGTCGGCCAACGCGACCCGCCAGGCCGTGGTGGCTTGGTCATAGTTCTCACGCGAAACCACGCCTTCGGCGCGGAGCGCCTGCGCCCGTTTGTAATCGATCTCGGCCTGAGTGAGCTGGGAATCGGCGAGATTATAGCCGGCCTGGGCCGCTTGCAATTGCGCGTAGAGTTGATCGACTGACTGGCGCGCGCGCGCCAATTGTGCCTGTGCTCGGTCGACTCCCACCTGGTAGTCACGCGGATCGAGCTGGAGCAGGAGTTGTCCGCCATGGACGCGCCAATTGTCTTCGACATAGATCTTGGTGGCGGTTCCGGGAATACGGGCGGAAACCAGACCAACGGTACCGTCCACATAAGCGTCGTCAGTCGAGACATGGCTCTCGAAGTACTGATAATAGTGATAGCCCGGAATGATGGCGGCGAGAATTATAATCACCACGACGGCGAGCAGGACCTTGCGGAACATCGACTTCATTTCAGCGACGCTCCGGGAGTGCGCAATTTGACGATGCGGCGGTCATTCGGGGTTCTTTGCAGGCTAATTATGATCATTGAAATATACTGTCAAATACAGGACTGCGGCGGTTCCCGTTTTGTTCGTAGTCGTGAGACCGGATTCGGAGGAATCCGGCCTCATGGAAACTTCATGCTCGCATTCGTGCCGCCAACCGTACTTCTAACGAC
>JBOHWM010000408.1:0-5697 GCA_050736555.1 Binataceae bacterium (SeqCode) | reverse complement strand
ATCATCGTGTGATCGACGGTGCGCCGGCGGCTGCATTTATGCGGACCGTGAGCGAAATCTTCAATTATGGTGAGCGCTGAACCGCGCGGTTTGAACCGCCTGTCCATGAGCATCAGGCCGTATCGTCGGAAGGCGGGCGCATCGGCCGCGGCGCTGTGCGCGTTGATGGCATTCCCGTGCGTCGCGTACGCTGCCAAGTCCGTGCGCGCCATCCCCGGCCATCATAAGATCATTACCGAAGCGCCTCCTTCCAAGCCGATCGATTACGGCGCGCTCACCAAGGAAGCCACGCAACTTCTCCAGCAATACGTAAAAATCAACACGACCGATCCGCCCGGTGACGAATTGCCCGGGGCCGAACTGCTCAAGGAGAAATTCCTCTCGGCGGGAATTCCCGCCACTGTGTGGCAGCCGCAAAAGGGACGCGGGATCATCGCGGCCCGCCTGCACGGTATCGGCCATCATACCAAGGCACTCGTGCTCTTGAGTCATATGGACGTGGTGCCGGCGAATCCCAAGCAATGGACGGTGCCGCCTTTTTCCGGTGAGATCAAAGACGGCTATATATGGGGCCGCGGCACTTTGGATGACAAAGGGCCGGGCGTGATCGAGTTGATGGCGATGCTGGCGATCAAGCGCTCCGGTATCTTGCTCGATCGCGACGTCCTTTTTGTAGCCACTGGTGATGAAGAAGTTGGGGGCAAAAACGGCGCGGGCTGGTTTGTCAGTCACGAGCCCGGTGTTTTTGCCGACGCCGGTTACCTGCTCAACGAAGGTGGCGCAATCCTGGTGCGTCCCAACGGACGCAAGTTCTACGCGGTTTCGATCACCGAGAAGACGCCACTGTGGGTTCGCCTGACCACCCAGGGTAAAGCCGGACACGCCGCCGTGCCGCCGGAAAATACCGCCGTGACGCGTCTGGTCGCGGCGCTGGGCCGGCTCGACGCCTACCGCGCGCCCATCCGCCTGATCAACCCAGTGCGTAATTACTATCAAGCGATGGCGCACCTCGACGGTGGCCCCGCGCAGCTCCTCGATTTGAGAAAATCACTGCGCAATAAGGCCTTTGCTCATCAATTCCTTTCAGTTCCGCACAATAACGCGCTGCTACGCGACACCTTCACGCCGACGGTGCTGGGCGGCAGTGACAAAACCAACATGATTCCGGCGAGCGCCTACGCCGAAGTGGACGGCCGTCTTTTGCCGGGGGAAGATCCCGCTCTCGCGCTAGCCAATCTGCGCAAGGCTATTGGCGACGATCATATCAAGACCGCCGTACTGCTCAATTTTCCGTCGCTATCGTCGCCGCGTAAATCCCAACTGATGACCGCGATTGATCAACTCGCCGGGCGCGAGCATGCGACGGTGGTGCCGACCATGATCGCCGGGTTCACCGACAGCCACTACTTTCGGCAAAAAGGGCTCATCGCGTACGGCTTCATTCCGATCCAGTTGACGCCCGCCGAGGAAAGCACCGTTCATGGGGTCAACGAACGCATCCAGGTAAAGCAACTCGGCGATGCGATCCGCCGCATGGTGCAATTGCTCGAACTCTTTGGCGGACGTTAGGGTAATATCAATATCATGCTGCACGCGGGAACGGGCTATTCTACCGCTTTGAATCCGCGCACCGCCGCGCTCGAAGCGACTGGCGCCGCACTCAGGCAGGCTGGTTTGCGAGTCGCCGAGGGCGCGCTGTGCTTTGCCAGCAGTGCGCATGGCGGCGCTTTTCCACTATTGGTGCGCACGGTTGCCGAGACTGCCAGCACGCGCGAGATCGCTGGATGCGGCAGCATCGGCGTGATCGCCGATGGGCGCGAAATCGAATCGGGACCCTCGGTCGCCGTGATGGTCTTCGGCGGTTCCATGCGGGCGTATCGCATATTCGTACCTTCGTTGCGCGATCGCGGGAGCGAAGTGGCGGCTGAATTGGCTGCGGCTGTCCGCCCCAATCTTGGCTGCGGCAATCTTCTGTGCCTATTCCCCGACACTTACAATTTCGCCCCTGAACCGATGTTGACAGACCTGGCGCGCGCGCTTCCGGGTGTGACCATAGTCGGCGGTGGTGCCACTGAAGATGGCTCGGTGGGCGAGACGTTTCAATTTTGCGGTGACGTGGTCAGCTCCAATTCGCTTGCCGCGATGCTGCTAACGGGTGACTTCGAGATCAACACGGGCGCGGCGCTCGCATGCGCGCCGCTGGGCGGCCTGCATCGCATCACGGCCCTGCGCGACAATATCATCTTCGAACTTGATGGCCGTCGCGCTTACGACCTTTTTGCGGAAGCCGCTGGTCCGCTCGCCAATGATCCACAACGTGCGGCCGCGTTTGTTTTTGCCGGTGTGCCGATGCGACCGGACACGGCTAAGCTTGAGCGTGGCAATTTCCTCGTGCGCAATATCATGGGCGTAAGCGCCGAGCATGGCGCCGTGGCAGTTGCCTATCGCCCACGGATGGGCGACCGCATCGGTTTTGTCCTACGCAACGGCGAACGCGCGCGCGACGAACTCAAGGCGACACTGACGGAATTGCGGCAGCGTACGCATTCGAACCCGGGGTTTGGGCTGTATTTCGACTGTGTCTCGCGTGGTTCGGGTTTGTACAACATTCCCGACCATGACTCGGCCTATATAGGGCAATTCTTTGGCAAGCTTCCTATCGCTGGATTTTTCACCGGCTTTGAAATTGGACCGGTCGGTGACGCTACCGGCTTGTTGCAATATTCAGGAGTGCTCGCACTGGTTGCGGAGAAAACGAACGGCTGAAGAGCCCGATCATCAGTTGAAGTGCGGCAGGATCTCCTTCCCGTACGCTTCGATCTGGTCGAGCACCTGCTCGGGTGAACAAGCCGGCCGCAGCACGAACTTAACGCATCCCGCCTCGACGAAGCGCTGAATCCGCTCGACACATTGCGCGGGTGTTCCGACGATCGAGCGCTCGGCCAATTGCTCGGCGGTAATTGGCAGTCCGCGCGTGAAGGGCGCCAACGTTTCAGCCGCATCGCCACCGTTTGTGCTGATGTGCGTGAGCAACAGCACGCCCGCTTCGCGTGGGTCAACTGTGCGCCCGGCTTGCTCGCCAAAGGCGATCAGCTTGTCCATATCGCGCCGGAACTCGGCGGGACTGGTCAATGCCGGAAACCAGCCGTCGCCCAGGCGCACCACGCGTTTGAGAATCGCGTCGCTCTTGCCACCGATCCAGATATCGAGTGAACCCTTGCGTGGTTTGGGCTCAAGCGTAACGTCGTCGAAGTGATAGAAGCGGCCATGATAGCTGACGTGTGATTCGGTCCACAGCTTGCGCAGGATTTCTATCCCCTCGTCGAGACGCTTGCCGCGCTCATGGGCGGGGATGCCGCAGGCTTCAAGGTCGCGCACGTCGGAGCCGCTACCCACCGCCATGATCATGCGTCCGCCTGAGATGTAATCCAGCGAGGCGTAGGTTTTGGCCACCTGCACCGGACTGCGCGCAGGCAACGTCAGTACGCTCGGACCCATTTTGAGCCGCCGCGTGCGTGTCGCGATCATCGCGAACATGCAGGCAATATCGAGGGTCGGATTACGCGTGACGATATGATCTGACAGCCATAAAGAATCGAGACCAACCGCCTCGGCGGTTTCCGCGTATCGGCATATCGTTTCGGGCTCCGGCAGGCCGTAACGCCAAAGGCCAAAGCCGATGCCAATTTTGACGCCATTCATCTGATCACCTAAGCCTTGATGTAACCGAGGGGGCCGCGTCAGGCGTGAAGCTTGGTTCCAACGAGCGCGACCGTTCGTTGAACGAAATGCATCCGGCCGTCGCTGAGGCACGGCGACATTCCGCTCAAGTCTTCACGCATATCCGCTTCCAAAAGGCGCATCACTTCGCGCGCGTCGTCAGCCGAGGTATGAGCGTGCGTCATCCAACTCTCAGCTTCCGGCATGAGGGAGTCTGAATAAAGCCGTTGAATCTCAACCCCGGCCACCGTCATCATCCGCACCAACTCACTCAACGGGAGTGCGCGTGTATGCGAATGGTCGCGCAATCGCTCAACATCGTTCGCGTATTGCGCACGTGCCGGGATTTCACTCGCGAACAAATCTTCGATCGCAACAGTGCCACCGTCGCGGCATACGCGGACCATCTCGGCCAGAATCGCGTCCGGATGCTCGAAGTGATGGAAGGCGAAACGGCAAACAGTGATATTGAATTCGCCATCGGCGAAGGGCAGTTGTTGCGCGTCGCCAAGCTGGAAACGCACGTTTGTAATCGCGCGCTCGCGGCTGAGACGCTCGGCGATGGCAATCGGCGCGGCGGTAAGGTCGAGGCCGACAACTTCGCGGCATCGCGCGGCCAAAGCCATCGCGACATGACCTGGCCCGGTGGCAATTTCGAGCGCGCGCATCGTCGATGACGGCTGGATGGCGTTGACGAGGCGCGCCAATCGCTCCGCGTCGGTTATCGCGGGCGCGGCCGCGTAAGCATCGGCCTGGCGAGTGAACTCGTCACGCACCACATCGTTATGCGTCGGGGTTGTTGCGGACATACGCTGCTACTCCTGCACGCTCGCGGCATTCCATGCCGGCGGCTGGAAGAGCGCTCGCGTTGCTCGGGATTTTTTGCACAAACGGAACATGGAGTCATCTCATGTTGACGAATTCGGGACGGCCAAGCCGCTTCATCAACGCCGCCCGCATCACGCCGGACGGCGCCGGGACCTGGTTGAACAATTCAAACGCCAGCTCCCCCTGATTTATTAGCATACCGGCGCCGTCCGCCGTGCGGCGGCCAAATGCAGCCGCGCCGGCGATGAACGGCGTCGGTTTGGCCGCATAGACTAAATCATAGAAGAAACAATTTGCGGGCGTGCTCTCATATGAGAGCGGAGCGAAGGCGCCGGTCTTCAACCCCATCGGCGTCGCGTTGAGTATAATCGCGGCGGCACCAAGCACTTGCGGGTCGAGCAAGGCGTCAAGGCCCTGCGCCTGAAGCGAGCATTGGGCGGCGTGTCCGGATGGAGTCATGACGTCGTGAGTGAAGCGGCGCACCATCGCCTCGGCGCGTGCCACGGTTCGATTGCAGACAACGATTTGGCGGGTTCCCATCCGGATACAAGCGAGGATGGCCGAGGCGGCGGCGCCGCCCGCGCCGATTACGATGGCGGACTGCCCGTCGAGATGAACGAGGCGCCGCAGGTCGCCTTCCAAGCCGCGCGCGTCAGTATTGTCACCATGCGGGCCGCCGGGCCGGTTAATCACGCAATTAACCGCGCCCAGGATACGCGCCTCTTCGCTCACCGTCACCATCATCGGTAACGCGGCTTCTTTGTGCGGCACGGTCAGATTCACCCCGAGAATGCCGAGTGCCGCGAGTGCATCGATCGCGTTGCGCAGATTTTCGGGTTTGACGTGAAAAGCGAGGTAGGCGCGTTCGAGGCCCAGCGCCGCGTAGGCCGCATTGTGCATCGCGGGCGATTGCGAATGTTCGACTGGATCGCCGAAGATTCCAGTGAATAAGGTGCTGCCGGTCAGAGCCGGGGCGTGATCGTCCTGTTTCATTTCAATTCGGGGCGCTCGAACTCAATCGATGGCCGCATCTTAGCCAATACAGAGGCTGGGACAAGCGAGCATTTCGGCGGGAATCCGCTGCCATGCGATTATCGCGCGCGATGTTCTTTGGACGATTTCTGAACAGGGAGCGCGCACGCCTTGGCG
>JBOHWM010000407.1:0-2904 GCA_050736555.1 Binataceae bacterium (SeqCode) | reverse complement strand
ATCGTCGGGATTTGCTGTCGGTCGTTGAAGAAGCGTGCCGAGTTAGGAGGCTGACTGGCGGAGAGGGGGGGATTCGAACCCCCGGTGCCACAAGGGCACACGTGATTTCGAGTCACGCCGGTTAAACCAGACTCCCGAACCTCTCCGTATCGGCCAGCATTTCCTTTCACCCCCGGACAGTCAAGCCAAGACCCCGCCTCATCAACTTTTTCTGATCATCTCGCCCACTCCATCCCGCCGCGCGTCCAGCGTTTGCCGCAAACGCCGAGGCTTGGTAGCTTTCCACAACGGTAGGAGAACTTCAGCACGCCGCCGGTATTTGAAGGGCACGGCACACTGGCTGCGTTCGATACGGTGAAGCCATGGCAAGCGCGGTGAAAATGGGACATGCGCCAGATTGGCGCACACAATTGGGTTCGCGTCTGGTCAGTGCGGAGGAGGCGGTCAGCCATATTCGTTCCGGTGACCGTATCACGCTCTCGCTTGCGCAGGCGACGCCGCTTACGCTGTGCGCGGCGCTGGCTGGGCGCCTGATGGGAATCGAAAACGTGGTGATCAACCACAGCGCGACGTTCTTCAATTGGGATTTGCCGGGGCTCGGCGAGCGATTTCGCTTGGAGTCCTTTTACGTATCGTCGCTTGACCGCAATCTGTTCGCGGCCGGGCCGGGCGAATTCGTGCCGCTCTCGTATTATTGCGCCGGAGTGACACCACCGGTGCTGGAAAAATTCAATGTTTGCCTGATGAAGGTGACACCCCCAGATCGCAATGGGTTCGTTAATTTTGGCGATTACCAAATCATGTCAAAGCTGCTGGCACGGCAGGCTTCGCTGGTAATCGCGGAGGTTGACCCCGGCCTCGTACGCATCGGCGGTGACAACTCGATGCACCTGTCGGATATCGACTACTTTGTTGAGCGTTCATTCGACGCGCCCGCGCCAGACCTGCTGCCACCGCCAGTTTCACAGGAAGAGCGGCGCACGGTTAAGACCATCTGCGAGTTGGTTGCGCGCGAATTGATTCCGGACCGCGCGACCATACAAATCGGTGTCGGTTCGACTTCGAGCGCCGTGGTAGTGGAACTCGGCAATCATCACGAACTGGGGATGCAGACGGAGATTATACCGGCTGGCACCACCAACCTGGTGCGTGACGGGGTGATCACTGGGCAGCATAAGAAACTCTTTCCGGGCCTGGTGGTGGGAAGCGGTTTCGCCACCGGCACGCCGCGCGACCAACTCGAGTATGCAGACGGTAATCCGGTGTTCCAGCTCTACGATTTCAATTACACCGACGATATCAGGCTGATCGCGCGAGAGGAGGGTTTGATCTCGGTGAATAATGCGCTCGCGGTGGATTTCACCGGGCAAGTGGGCAGTGAGTCATTGGGACCGAATATGTATACCGGTACTGGTGGCCAGATAGCCTTCGGCGTCGGTTCATGTTTGGCGGGTGGCAAATCGATCATCGTGTTGCCTTCGAGCGCGATGCGCCAAGGCGAGCGCGTCTCGCGCATTACGCCGAGTCTGGCGCCCGCCAGCGTGTTCACGCTGCCACGCGCGTTCGTCCATTATGTTGTGACGGAGTATGGAATCGCCACTCTGATCGCCAAGTCGTTACGCGAACGCGCCGCTGAGTTGACCGCGATCGCCCATCCGGACTTCCGCGGTGAGCTGGCCAAGGAAGCCAAACGAATGTACGGCTGAACGACTACGCCAGGGTTCCTTAGAGACTTCTTTTTTGTCGTCCGAAGCGCACCGGCGCAGCCGAAGGCGAGGCGGCAGGCGAGTGTTGGCTCTGCGACGGCTCGCGGGCTCGCCCGCGCCACGGCGCTGCGTTCAGGATAAGGCCGCAGGAACAACAGGCAAGGTTCTGCTGACGCGGAAGTGAAAGCGCTCGCTTGCTTTGCTAGTGGGAAGCGGAGCCAATAGCGACACCGATAATCAACGCGATAACCGCGACGATGACCAACAATCCGAGCGCGCCGATCCAGTCGGCGGCGTTCTGCGCGCCAGGTGTGAGCGGAGTTTCCGTATGGGCGGAATGAACCCCGCTGTGATAGCCCTTGCGTGAGGTGTAGTAGACGCCGGTTCCGGGAATGCCGACGGTGCGCGTGATACCGCGATTGCCGAAAGTCATGTGCGCGCCGCGCATCCCGACGGTCAGGCTCGGTCCGGATTTCGAAAGATTAACCGATAGCCCGGGGAAGATATGAACTCGCCGATAGAACCTGAAATTCCCCATCAATCGCGCCTCATTGAAGCGGCGGGCCGAGTGCGCCACCGGGCGCCGCCGCATCCGAATCGTCAGGAGATAGTGCTCCGGCCGCCCCGGCCGTGACGGTAAAATCGTCGCCGACGTTGCAGCACAGCCGATAGCTGGTGCCGGCCCGTGGTTCGGCCGCGTAGCTCGTGAGTGAGCCGTCCGCGCCGATCTTCACGGCCTCCCAATCTGGTGGACCAATGCCGCGCGAGACCTGGAAAATATAGTAATGGTCGGGCTCGAGCGGCTCCGGCGGGCCGCTTTCCGGAATAGTCTGAATGAAATGCTTCGGCATCACTCCGTAAGTTATTTTTTTAAGCGCGTATTGCCTTTGAAAATCCAGCAGTGGCAAGGTGGCGAGCACGCTTTTATCGACGTTGATGCCCCATATCGCGATACCGCCCTCGAATCTCACGATGGAGGAGGCTCCCGGTTTTCCCGGTGTAGTCAAAAGCACGGTTGCACCAGAATATTTGGTGACGAGCAGTGCCTTCAGATAATCGCGCGGATGGGAGTAGCTGACGTGGATAGACGCTTGCGGAGCCAACGCGGCCGCTCCGTTTTGATCCGTATTGGCAGCCGAGGTGGATGATGCCGGCGATGGCGCGGGCTTTTTCGCAGCACACCCCGCAAGTCCGAATG
>JBOHWM010000406.1:0-1806 GCA_050736555.1 Binataceae bacterium (SeqCode) | reverse complement strand
GTTTAACGTTCTGGCCGGTATGATGCGCGAGAATCTGGTTGAGGACCTCGCGTAATCGCAGGGCTTCGCGCGCCTGGATATCAATGTCAGCAGCCTGCCCCTCAAAACCGCCGGAAAGCTGATGGATCATGATGCGCGAATGCGGCAGTGTATAGCGTTTGCCTTTTTCACCCGCCGCCAGCAGGACCGCGCCCATGCTCGCCGCCTGCCCTACGCATAGCGTCGAAACCGGCGGCTTAACGAATTGCATGGTGTCATAGATCGCCAGGCCGGCCGTCACAGAGCCGCCCGGCGAATTGACGTACATATTGATCTCGCGTTCCGGATCCTCGGATTCGAGGAACAGCAATTGCGCCGTTACAAGGTTGGCAAGCTCGTCGGTCACCTGTCCGCCGACGAACACAATCCGATCCTTCAGCAGACGCGAGAAGATGTCGTAAGAGCGTTCGCCGCGTCCAGTCTGTTCGATTACGAATGGGACCAGGATGCTCATGACTCAGAAGATACTACGCAGCGCTACGGCGGTCGAGAAAGATCGTTGGCTTGCGCCGCGCCTAAGCGAAATGTGCGGCGATTGCGACGATACACTGGAGCCAGACACCCCCTCCCTGAACCTCGTCCGCGCAAAGAACGGGGCAGGCTTAGTAAGGAGGTGCGGTTGCTTTCCCACTTTACCAGTCGGGGCCGTCGCCGGTCAGGCTCGGCAACCCCGTATGCGCCATCAGGCCGCCGTCGGCCACGTAAGCGGCGCCAGTCACGTAGGACGATTCGTCGGAGGCTAGGAACAACACGACATTGGCGATCTCCTGAGGCTCGCCGAGGCGTCCCATCGGCACCGCGTTCGCCAGCCGTTGCATCAAGTCGGGGTGGCTCTGCCGAACCCTTAGCAACGGCGGCGTCGCGATCGGTCCGGGACAAACGCAATTGCAGCGGACGCCCTTGCGCGCATAATCAATTGCAATTGAGCGGGTGAGCGCAATCACGCCGCTCTTGATCACGTTGTATGAGCCCAAGCCGTGGTCAGCCGCCAACCCCGAGACAGAGGCGGTATTGATGATCACACCCCCACCCTGCGCGACCATCACGGCGAGCGCCTGGCGGGAGCAGTACCAATAGCAGCTTAAGCCCAGATCAACCGCCTTTTGCCATTGCTCCGGAGCAAGCGTGCCCAAACGGCCGAACGCGACCCCGACCGCGTTGTTGTGCAGAATGTCGAGACGGCCGAAGCGGTCGGTGGCAAACTTGACCATCGCGTCCGCGTCGGCATGACGGCCAATATTGGTGCGAATGAAATCAGCCGTACCACCGGCGTTCCGAATCTCGTTCACGACCCGCGCGCCACCTTCACGGTCGAGGTCGGCGACGACGACGCTGGCGCCTTCGCGCGCGAAAGTCTTCGCCACCGCCTCGCCGATACCCGAGGCGGCACCACTTATCAGAGCAACTTTGCTTTTGAGTCGCATGGTTAGATTGCTTCGGCTTCGCGTAACGCGCCGATTTCCTCCCAGGAATATCCGAGTTCAAGCAGGACTTCCTCGGTATGCTGGCCATGTTCGGCCACTGGACCTGCTTTCGTTTCGATTTCACCATTGAACGACACCGGGCATCCGGTGACCGTCATTTTGCCCGCCGCCGGATGCTCAAGCTCTAACAAATAACCGTTGAGCCGGGCCTGTTCGCTTGCCAGCACCTGTTTGTGCGTCGCGACTTCGGTGACCAGAATATCCGCGGCGTTAAGTTCGGCGAGCCATTCGGCGGTGGTTTTCTTGGGAAAAACCCCATCGAGGATCGCCTCGATCTTTGTGC
>JBOHWM010000405.1:0-14563 GCA_050736555.1 Binataceae bacterium (SeqCode) | reverse complement strand
AGCAAAGTCTGCGCGCTGGTCGCGGAGGCTGCCTCCGACGGCACCATGGCGCTGTTGGGACAAGGTGTCGTGCCATGCAACGGTTTGCGCAAGGGCGTGGTGGTCAATATTGAAGCGACCGTGGATGCGATTCGCAATGCGGCGGCCGAGGCGGAGAAAGTCGCAGGTCTACGGATCGGCTCGGCGGTGGTGGGAGTGGCCGGCGCGCATATTCGCGGGCTTAACAGCCACGGTATCGTGGCCGTGCGCGGTGGTGAAGTCGGTGCGCGCGACGTCGAGCGTGTAATCGATGCGGCGCGGGCGGTTGCGATTCCGCTCGATCGCCAGGTGCTGCATATTTTGCCGCAACAATTCGCGGTGGACGATCAAGAAGGCGTACGCGATCCGGTCGGGATGGCCGGGGTGCGGCTGGAAGCGCGCATCCATCTGGTTACCGCGGCGCAAAGCTATGGGCAAAATCTCAGCAAGTGCTGCGAGCGTGCCGCGATCACGCCGGCCGAGCTGGTATTTGAGCCGCTGGCCGCGGCCGAGGCGGCGCTCTTTCCGGAGGAACGGGAACTCGGGGTTGCGCTGATCGATATCGGCGGTGGCACAACCGATATTGTGGTGTTCCACAACGGTGCGGTGATGCATACGGCGGTGCTGCCAATCGGCGGCGGTCATCTGACCGGCGACGTTGCGGCGGGCCTGCGCACGCCAATCAGCGAAGCGGAGCGCCTCAAGATCAATTATGGCGTCGCCACCAATCTCGTCGTCGGGCGTGAGGAGATGATGCAGGTGCCGGGCGTCGGCGGACGCGAGCCGCGCATAATCGCGCGCCGTATGCTGGGCGAGATCATCGAACCGCGCATGGAGGAGATTTTCGCGATGGCGCAGCGCGAGCTGATCCGTTCGGGTGTGTCGGACAGTCTCGCTTCGGGTGTCGTGCTGGTGGGTGGCACCTCGTTACTGGAGGGTACGCAGGAGCTCGCCGAGCGCATCTTCAACCTGCCGGTGCGCCGCGGCCTGCCAACCAACCTTAAGGGCATGCCCGAGGAATTAATGAAACCGATGTACGCGACCGCGGCGGGCCTGCTGCTGTATGCCGCCGCCGCTCATCGCGGTCACGGCCTTGGAGCGGGGCGCAACGGACGCTGGGGCTGGCTCCGTTCGCGCGTAACTGATTGGGTGAGGGATTTCTTTTGAAACAGCGCACGGACTACCAAAAACAAATGGCTGGCGGGCGCGGCATAAACTCGCGTGACGGGGGCGGAGGAGGATCAGCAATGATTGAGTTGGTTGAAAATGTGGATCCGGGGGCCCGTATCAAAGTGATCGGTGCCGGTGGCTGCGGCGGTAATGCAGTCAACCATATGATTGCATCAGGGTTGCGCAACGTCGATTTCATCGCGGTGAACACCGATACTCAGGCGCTGCAGAATAATACCGCGCCGCTCAGGCTGCAGATTGGCACGATGCTGACGCGCGGTCGCGGCACCGGGGGCAATCCCGAAATCGGCCGCAAAGCCGCGCTCGAGGATGAGGAGCGGCTGCGCGAAAATCTGCAGGAAGCCGAGATGGTGTTCGTTACCGCCGGCATGGGCGGCGGCACCGGCACCGGTTCGGCGCCGGTAATCGCGCGTATTGCGCGTGAAGGCGGTGCCTTGACCGTCGGCGTGGTGACCAAACCGTTTCAGTTCGAGGGACGCAAACGCATGGGCCAGGCCGAAGAAGGCTTGCGGGAACTCAAGAACGCCTGCGACACCTTGATCACGATTCCTAACCAGCGCCTGTTGTCAATCGCCAGCCGCACCATGTCGCTCACGGAAGCGTTCCAGAAAGCCGACGACGTGCTGCTTCAGGCGGTGCGCGGCATTTCCGAATTGGTGACCGTTCACGGTCTCATCAATCTCGATTTCGCCGATGTGCGCTCGATCATGGCCGAAATGGGCATGGCGATGATGGGTGCGGCGCATGCGTCGGGCGAAAATCGCGCGGTCGAAGCCGCTCAGCGGGCGATCTCGAGTCCTTTGCTCGAGGACGTCTCTATAAAGGGCGCGCGCGGCCTGTTGATTCACGTGACCGGCGGTCCCGACATGTCGCTCTACGAGGTCAACGAGGCGGCGAGCCTGATCCAGGAGGAAGCGCACGAGGATGCCAATATCATTTTCGGCGCCGTGATCGATGAACATATCGCCGACGAGATCCATGTCACGGTGATCGCGACCGGATTCGGCGAATTCGAAACCCGTTTCACCCGCTACTCGTCTTCGGGCACGCCGGTTACCGCCCCGGTTCAGGCGGCCGTCACGCGGCCGATTGATCCGATCCAGGCGCAGCCGATGCCGTCAATGGCGCCGCCGCCCCCTCCGCCACCGCCTCATTCGCAGATGTTCGGCGGTAAGCCGGTGCGCCGGCTGGGTATGGTCGTGGACGAGAGTAGTTTGGATATCCCGACCTTCAAACGCCGCTCGGGTGAGACGATGGCGCCGCGTTACAACGATCAGAGAGATACGATGGAGGACGACGACAAGCTGGATATTCCGGCTTTCCTGCGCAAGCAGATTGACTAACCGATGCCGCGACGGCGTAAATGGTTGGTCCCGCCTTGACGGTGTGCGGCGGCCGCTCTAGGGAAGTTGATTCAATCGCTGGCCGGGCGCGGCGCCATGTCGGCCATCGGTCGATTACGCGGAACTGTGCCGAGCGGGATCAAAATCAAAAACGCCAGTACCGAGGTCGCGCCCGTGAAAATTACCGCCAGCGTGTAGCTGCCGGTGTGATCGATTATTGCGCCGGCGAAGGGCGGCCCCAGCAGTGTGCCGAGAGCGCTACTGGTATAGAGAGTGCCCAACAGCAAGCCCAGCCCTTGCGTGCCGAAAAGTTCAGCCAGCACGGCGGGTGTCAACGTGACCGCGCCTCCATAACTGGCGCCCATCAGCAATGCGAACGCGACTAGCGGGGCATAGCTGTGACCAAACAGCCACAGGGAAAAGCACAAACCCAGCACCAGGACACATAGCTGGTATAACCGGATGATGCCCATGCGATCGGCCATGACACCCAATCCCAGCCGCCCGGCGGTGCTGGCAAACCCGATAATACCGACCAGCGTTGCCGCCGCCACCTCGCCGATGCGGTTGTCGCGCGCATAGGGCTGTAAGAACACGAACGGCACCGCCGTCGCGATCGTCCACAGACCAGCCGCTATATAGAGAATTACGAAATCACGCGTCTTGAGTTTATTGGCCAGCGGCGGTGCCGGCGATGGGTCGAATTCCACTGGTGGCGCCTCTGAAAGCCATGCGCACACCAGCAGCGCCAGCGTCGCTGCGATTCCCAAGCTCACGTAAGCGGTCCGCCAGCCGAAATGCTCGATCAACTCGGCAGACAGCGGCGCCACCGCAAGCGTGCCGGCGCCGATGCCCGATACTGCAATTCCCAGTGCCGTGTTGCGGCGTTTGAGAAACCATCCGCTGACTACCGCGACCAGCGGCACGTAACAACAGGCGACGCCGATGCCCACGCCAAGGCCGTAAGTCAGATAACCGAACCATAAGTGATGGATGGAACCGGTGGCGATCAGTCCCGCGCCCATCGTCAGCGCCCCCGCGGCCACCACCGGCCGCGGGCCAAAGCGATCGGCCAGATGGCCGGTTATCGGTCCAAGCAGGAAATATAGAAACGATGTGATTGAAAAGATCGCGGAAATGGCTTCTCGGCTGGCGCCGAACTCCTTCGCCATCGGCTTGAAAAAAGCGCCGAAGCTGTAGGCGATGCCGAACAGCGTAAAGCAGGCGAGAAAGCCCGCGGCCACCGTGCGCCACGCATGAGGCGAATCGCGTTCGTGGCGCGTGACGGTGTGAAGATGCGCCGGGATCATTGTCTAAGTTCTGGCGTAGCCACCGATGTGCAATGAAAGCGGTTCAGGATGATTTCGACCTTGACGATTGCCGATTTTGTCCAGCACACGCGCCACTATAATCATTGCCACACATTTCAGTGAAGCGCGAAACCCATAACGGCGAGGCCGCATCGGAGGCGACTCGTCCGCGCGATCGTTGCGACAAGTATCCGGAAGAGAGGCGTTGCTCCCGTTGTGCGAATAACGAGTGGACTTGCTCCGTTTCCCGCGGGTCTGATAATTTCTGCGCGTTGATCAGGAATTATCGGCGTTGCAGTGATTCTCTCTTGCGAGTTTGGTAACTCGCTCGGGGTGGTTCTTCGAAGCGATGCCTGATCCGCGCCACGTCCCCGTCGTCTAGCTCGGCCTAGGACACCGGCCTTTCACGTCGGTAACACGGGTTCAAATCCCGTCGGGGACGCCAATAAAATCAAGGGGTTCTCCTCTTTCGGCGCCTTAGCCAAACACTACTCCCGCCATTTTTACCGCCAATGGAGAGGCGATCTGGGCGACGCCAGTTGCGCATCGACCGCCGGTGCCAACGGCAACTCTGCCTGCCAGGCCACGGCCGGCGGTAGCGGAATAATCACATTGAGCGCGAATTTCGCCGGCGACTTGCAATACAATTCGTTCGTCGAGCGATTCCAATCGCCAACCACCATTTAAGTTCTTCTGAAATCAAGTATGAGGGCTTACGGCGGCCGTTACCAATGCAACTGTGATGGTTTGCTGATGCAGGATTCGGCTGTCACCCGGAACAATTCGGATGCTTCCTATAGCTACTTCGCGGGAAAAACATCCGCACGGTCTCCACACCGACGATTTGTTGATAACAACGATTTCGTAGTTTTGCTCGCGTTGACATCAGCGCGTTTTTCTCGACGCTGGCCCCATTGCCGGTGGAACATACCACCGAGTTGCGTTTGTGCGGGTTTTGCTGCTGAATCAATTCAATACTTACGAGACGAAAAGCTTTGGTCTGAGCAAAGCGCATCGGCAGTTCAAATATCCGCGCGGATACCGATTTACGATTTGCTATTCGGGTCGCACCTACGGCGAGGGCAAACAGATCGGATGGCGCGACGCGTTCGCCGCCATCGGCGCGATCATCCACTACTGTTTCGCGGACTGACGTTAAATGCGTGCAGCGGCCGTGAGCCGCCTACAGGACGCTCATCGGCCGACTACGCCAGGTACCGATACGCCGCGCGACTGACTATTCGGGTGACAAAGATTGGCATGAGCCGCCACACTCTGGCGAGATTGCGGCGCCGACCGGTAAGTATTTCAGGACTGATTTGTGCCGGCGCTTTGGGATAGAACGTGTAGGGCAGCGGGAACGAGCGCGCTCCGAGCTCGTGTTTAAACCGCGACAGACCGAGGTTGCGGGAATCGGTACGCCCGAGGTCAAGCGTGTGCGCGTGAGGGGCGAAGGCTTCAATGGCGCTCCAGAAGAGCAAATGGTTAGCGCCGGAATGGTCCTCGGCTTCGCGCGCGCCCCATTTGTAATAGACAGATTGGCCGTCACGGAGAAAAACCGCGCTGGCGGCGTCTTGCCCGTTATGGCGGGCAATCCACACATCAAGATCGCCACCTGGCGCGAAGGTCTCACGTACCAGCTTGAAAAAACGCCACGGCTGCGATGGCAGGCCAAAAGCACGCCGAGATGCGACCTGAAGTCGGTAAAAGCGCTCAAGGTAATCGATGCTCGCACCATGCTCGAGAGTGATGCCTTGTTGATGCGAGCTGCGCAGATTGCGACGAAAGTTGGTCGCTAATCCCTTCTCGATATTGCCTAGTGAACGGGCAAGGTCGAGTCCCCATTGGCCGAAACAGTCAATGGTCTGCCAAGGCGCGGGACCTCGGCTTCCACGGACCTCATAGAAAGTGCGAGGCGGCGCGCAGTCAGCAATCGCTGCGAGCAAAGCAGTGGCCGCCTCCTCATCCACCGCGAGCGGCATGCAAATATCAGAAAACGGCAGTGCGATATAACGTTTTACAAATGGATTATTCGAGCGCGCCATCACGCATCCAGCAGCGAGGCGGCCGTTTCGTTCCAGTGTCGCCAAGAAAAAAGAAAACTGGTAGGCCCGACTCAGCAACTCCAACCATAATTCACGATGATAAAGTGTGACCTCCGGTGCTAAGCCAAGCAGCTGCTGCCATTGCGGACGTATCTCGTCATAGCGCCGCCAGAGGAATTTCGCGCAATCGCTTGGATGGGTACTTTGCGCTTCCATCGACAGGTCACGAAATAGACTTCTTGACGCGCATTCGTGCGTGAATTGATGTCATAGCGAATTCGTTTGTTTTTTTATGTCCCGCGCACAATTGACTCATGTGCGTCCAGAGCCACAGGTTGAATCAAAAATCCTCCGTCTACAGAACATAACGCGGCATTGTCCACCAAAAAGAGTCAGTTAGCAGCTAAAGCCGTGCCATTGGCACGGCAAATAGCGAAGTCACTACGATACAGTTTTTAATTGCTAAGCAATCATCAAAATAAAATCGCGTCGATTAAGACTCGCGTAGGAGTTGTAATCGTGTAAAACGTAAAAATTACGTATACGCGTCACATCCTCAATTCGCCAAATCAGGTACAAAAATTACGCATACTGCAAGTCTTTTTTACTCCGCATTGGACTGGCATAGCAGTTGCGCAACGTTTGCCTCCGAAAAGAAAGACCAGCAACGCCGGTCTCATGAATCGGAAGAACACCAGAGGCAAACATTCGGATTATCTCAAGCCGCTTGTATCCGACTGGGCGATAAATCGTACGGGCGGGCGATCCTGAGTTGCAAGGGAGGTGGCGCATGACGACAGGCAAATGCCATACAAGCGATTTCCTTCAATCGATCGGCGTTCCTCCGCTAGCGCCTGCGACCAGCGTGTTCGACCCGGGCTACGACCTGATTACGCTGGAAGGCCATCTGCGTCAGAGCCGTCATCTCATCTCGATCCTGAAAATCTCGATGGCGTGCTGGCTCATCGCGGACGAGGACGTCAGCCGGAGCAAGATAGCTGCGGCAAGGGCCCATCAGGTGCCTACCGTAACCGGCGGCGGGCCGTTCGAAATCGCGGTGGCGCAAGGGCAATTGCCCGCTTACCTTGATCTGTGCGCCGATTTCGGCGTAACGCGCATCGAGGCGGGCGAGGGTTTCACCGATATGCCGCTGGGCGCGCGCGAAGTAATTGGGATGGCGCGCCAGCGCGGGCTTGAGGTGCAGTTCGAACTCGGCAAAAAACATGACGGCGCCTTCGAGGAACATTTGCTCGAGGCGTTGCTCACGCAAGGCCGCCGATGGCTGGACGCGGGCGCGGCGGAAGTGGTGGTCGAGGCGCGCGAATCGGCCAAAGGCGTCGGTCTGTTCGATGACGACGGCCGGCTCAACACCGCCTTCGCCGCGCGCTTCGTTGAGGCATTCGGGTTTGCCCATGTCACTTTCGAGGCTCCCAACAAGCCGAGCCAATTCGCCCTGTTGAATTACTTTGGCCGCGAAGTGCGGCTGTCGAACGTCAGGTTGGAGGAGCTGCTGCGGGTCGAAATTTACCGCCGCGGACTCCATTCTGACGCGTTCGGCATGCCCAATCTAAGGCCGCTGGCCGGCCGGAAGGCGGCGTAGATGCCCAACACCGTGGTTATCGATTGTTTTCCTGAGCACGTTACGCGCTATCGACGCGGATATGCGGTGGTTGCCGTCGACGTCGTGCGTGCCACCACGACGGCGATTACGGCGGTGGCGGCGGGCTATCGCTGTTTTCCCGCGCCGACACTTGCGGCGGCGCTGGCGCGCGCCGGCAGCCTTGATGACGTGCTATTGGCCGGCGAGCAGCGCGGCTTGAAGCCACCGGGCTTTGACTTGGACAATAGCCCGACCGAGGTGTTGGCGCTTGGCGAGATTGGGCGGCCGATCGTTCTGCTTTCCTCCTCGGGCACCGCGCTCTGTTATGAGGCGTCGCAATGCGAGGCGGGCTTTCTTGCTTGTCTGCGCAATTATACCGCTGTCGTCAGCGACCTTGCCGGACGCTTTGAACGGGTGGCGATTGTCGGCGCGGGCAGCCGCGGCGAGTTTCGCGAAGAGGACCAGTTATGTTGCGCCTGGGTGGCCGCCGGGCTGATGGCGCTGGGCTATACGCCTCAGAACAGCGTCACGCTCGATATCATCCGGCACTGGGGCAAACGTCCCGCGGACGCCTGGCTGGGAAACAAAAGCGCCGCCTATCTGAAAAACAGCGGACAGCTCGCCGATCTGGAGTTCATCCTCACCCACGTCGCCGATCTCGATGCCTGCTTTACGCTTTCTGATGGTGAGGTGACGATGGCCGCCGCGCCGCTGCCTTCCACCACCGCCGACTCGCTTAGAAAAGGAATGTACGGTGCTTGAGGATACTTCGACGCCGGTCGTGGTCCTGGTTTGCCATCATCACGTTGGCGTCGGCATCATGCGCAGCCTGGGACGGCTGGGTGTATCGGTTTACGGCATCGATGCCGACCGCTTTTCGCCCGCTTTTTTTTCGCGCTACTGCCGTGGGAAATTCATTTGGGACTTGCATAAAATCACGGCGGCCGAGGCTTTAAAACGGCTCGATGAAGTCAACCGAAGCATCGGCCGCCGCGCGTTACTCATTCCGACCAGCGATATCGGCACTATGCTGGTAGCGGAGCACGCGAGTGAGCTTGCGGACAAATTCATCTTCCGCGAGCTCGATGCGGATACGGTGCGGTCGCTGTGCAGCAAAAAGGAGATGTATTATCTGGCGCGCAAATGTGACGTGCCGGTACCGGAAACCGCCTTTCCGGAATCGAGAGCCGACGTGTTGCGCTATCTCGAAACCGCCCGCTTCCCTATTTTGCTCAAACCAATTTATCCGCAGGTGCCGGGTAACAAGACGAAGAAGTGGCGGATGGAAATAGTCACTGGCAGGGCGCATCTGCTTGAACGCTATGACGCCGTTGAGGACCATGACACGCCCAACGTCATGCTGCAGGAGTACGTCGCGGGCGGCGATGAGATGACCTGGACCTTCAATGGCTACTTTGATCGCGACGGTGAATGCCGAGTCGCGTTTACTGGTCGGAAACTGCGAAATTTTCCCGCCTACTTCGGCCAAGCCTCGCTCGCCGTGTGCCAGCGCAATGACTATGTCCAGGATACCACTATCCGATTCATGAAAGAGATTGGCTACCGCGGTCCGCTCGATCTGGGTTATCGCTACGATGCGCGCGATGGCCGTTACAAAGTCAACGATATCAACCCGCGCATCGGCGCGATGTTCCGCCTGTTCGTCGATCCCAATGGTGTCGATGTCGCGCGTGCCTTTTACGAGGATATGACCGGGCAACCGGTTACTCCTGCCGCGCCAGCTCCCGAAGGCCGCAAGTGGATCGTCGAAGACGTTGACCTGTTCTCGTCGATTCGTTACTGGCGTGACGGCAAGCTAACGTTACGTGACTGGCGTAGGTCTCGCCGCGGCATCCAGGAACGAGCCTTTCTCGCCCGCGATGACCCATTTCCACTCGCGGGCGCTTACCTGATGGACGTTAAGCGATCACTCAGCAATCGCTTTGGCAAAGAGCAGGAAAATGCCCGTGGGGAAACCAGTGCCGCGCAGGCACCGGTGATAGCTCAGGTAAACTCGAATAGTCATCAAAGTGTGACCGAGGGTCACGAACACGCACGAAACGGCCGCGCCGCTGACCATACCGCCGAGCGCATTGCCTAAATGGAACAGTAATGAAACTGGCGAGCGCCAGGATTTATCTCGTCAGAATCGGCAGCCTCCATCCTGTCCTGCTCGAACTGGTCACGGATGAAGGACTGACCGGAGCCGGCGACGCGGCGGTGGCGTATGGAGTCGGTGGCACGGCCACGGCCGCGATGCTGAAGGACCTGGTCGAAGCGTTTCTACCCGGCCGCGACCCGTTCAGGATCGAAGAGCTGTGGAGCGAAATGTATGACCATACGTTCTGGGCCAAGGGCGGTGGAACGATCGTTTTCGCCGGCATCAGCGCCATAGAACAGGCCCTGTGGGATCTGAAGGGCAAGGCGCTTGGCGTGCCGGTCTATGAAATGCTCGGCGGAAAATTGCGCGAGGACGTACGTGTCTATGCCAACGGATGGTCGTATTCATGCCTGACGGCCGATGACTATGCCAAAGCCGCCGAGCGTCCGTTGCGCGACGGTTATACGGCTTTGAAATGCTATCCGCTCGCCGTTCCCAATCAGAGCGGCGGCATCAGGCATGTGTCGCGGCGTGGGGTCGAGCGCGAGTTCGCCGATCTCGCGTTTGACAAGGTCAAGGCCTTGCGCCGAGCGGCCGGGACCAGTATCGACATCATGCTTGACCTAAGCGGTGGACTGACTACTGGCGAGACTATACGTTTATGTCAGCGGTTCGAAGAATTGGATATATTGTTTGTTGAAGAGCCGGCCGATCCCTTCGATCTTGGCGCGCTCAAAAAGATTTCCGGGCATATCGAAATACCTATTGCGCTAGGCGAGAGAATATATACCCGGTATGGCTTTCGGCCGGTCATGGAATCGCATGCGGCCGACGTGCTGCAGCCCGATATCGGAAATACCGGCGGCATCATGGAAGTCAAGAAGATCGCGGCGATGGCGGAGGCATTTAACATGCGTATCCAGCCACACGTCTGCGCCAGTCCGGTCGCGACCGCGGCGGCGCTGCAACTCGGCGCCTGTATCCCGAATCTGATGATTCATGAAGCTTATCCATACCGTCCGGCGGAACATTTTCAGATTGTCGATCACGCGCCGGAATGGGAAATCAAATCAGGGCGGGTCGCAATTCCCAGCCGCCCCGGTTTGGGAGTGAACCTCGTGCCGGACCGGATGCGGCCGCATTTGTGGGCGGAATGCCACCTGTGAGAAGTGGGATCGAAAGATGCACCGGCGAACATGCGGTACCAAAATGTTCGCGTATTTTCGGCACTGCGGGTTCGTAGGGTTGTCGCGAATAACGGGCTGATTCAACGCCAGAAACTGCTCCAAATACAGCTTAGCTCGATTGGGGCGCAGATGAGATTACCCATTAAACTGAACAAAGCGGGTTGGCCATCCGCGATGACGCACCTGTCATTTGCCTTCGATGATCCGCGGCCGCTGGCTTATGAGGCGAGCGAGCTTTCACCCGAACAATTTTCCTCGGCGGTTTCAACCCTGCAATTCGGTGTCACTTTCAAAACAACCTTCCCCGGACGCCACGAGCATTCAAATAAACTTCTGCTTAAGCTCTATCGAGGAGCGAAACCCGTGATTCTGGACGTTGGGGCGTCCGATGGCAGCACGTCGGGCGACTTGATCCAGTTGTTGGAAGGCAATTTCGCGCAATATTTCGTGGCCGATCTCAATATCGCGGCGCGTTGTGGCCGCGACCATCGAGGGGCGGTCTACTTCCAGGATGTGAATGGCGTATGCGTGCTCCGCGCGTCCCGGCGATTCTTGACCTATTCGAACGTCAGTGGCGCGCCGCTTCCCTTACCATTCATCGCGCGCCGAATGATCGCTGGTTCACGCCGCGTCACCGAATGGCGTGACGTTTTGCTGATTCAACCCGAATTGCTCAAGCTCGCCGAGCGTGATCCTCGAATCACGATAACCCGCTACGACATGTTCACACCGTGGACGGGGCCGTGCCCCGAGATAATCAAAGTGGCTAATCTACTCAACAGCAAGTACTTCAGCGACGATCAAATGAGGGCGGCATTGCGCGTGCAATGCGCGCAACTCGCATTCAACGGAAGGCTGTTGCTGGTCTCTGAAGACGATCAGATGGAAAAGTTCTCGCTCTTCCGCAAAACACCGGATGGAATGCGGCTGGAGCATACTCACGCGGGCGGCGCCAAGGCGGCGCGTCATGTTCCAGTTGACGACGCGTTCACATGCGCCAGGTCAGCTTAAATTCCAGTCACAGTTTAAACACAACACGACTATTGGCGAATTGACTACTCGTCTCCGCAATAGTCAGCATGATGCATGTGGTTAGCCCGAGAAGGTTATTTTACCGACAATCTCCGCGACGGAGCTTTTATTGTTTTCGGCGAGCAGGGCGTCAAGTTCGCGATCGATGCGGCCGAGGGCGCCGGCGCCTTCCTTGATGAGCGCGGAACCAACCTGAACCGCTTTAGCCCCCATCAGATGCGCGAGGTAGGCGTCGCGTCCGCCATTTATTCCGCCCACCGCGACGATATCCAAGGCGCCGCCGCCTGCGCGATAAAACGTGTAGGCCTGTGACAAGCTGCGCGCGGCGCCTTTGGCAACGCCGGATTTAAGATCAAGATCCAGGTCCTTGGGCGGATTGTTGGCGCAGACGGCGATTCCGATTCGTGAAGACGAGAACAGCTCCACGAGTGCGCGTGGCTCAAGCGCGAGATTCGACGGAACCTTAACGGCTATCGCCACGTCGGTTCGAGCGCGTGCGCGCCCGAGCAGATCGTTGAGCCGCTCAAGACTGGCGAACGGTGCAACGGAGTTCCGCACGTAGTCGTCGGCCAGATTGAGTTCGACAATGTTTGCCCCCGCGCGTGCAAGTGCGGCCGCCACTTCAACGATTTCCTCGGGGGTACTGCCGACCACGCTCGCGACGATCACTTTGCCGCGCGGTGTCAGTTCGCGAGCGATCGTAGCGAAATGTTCGAGCCCGCGGTTTTTGAGATTGTCGGGTGCTTCGAGCCCTGCAAGATTGCATGACTTAAAGACAATCGCGCCGTGATGGCGGGCGGTCAATTCGTAGATTTCGCCGCGCTCCGCCGAGTGCGGTCCCGACGCGTTCATCACGGACGAATTGAGAGCAATACCACCAAGAGGGATTGCCGTGCGTTCCATGAGTCTTTAACTACAGCGGGAACGCGCCCCGGAGCAAGGCCGCCTGGAGCCCCAATCAACTTGGTGCGCATAGCGTTAGGTCGGCACGGAACCAAATTAGTCACTCACGAAGGTTGAAACGCAGCCGCGACTCTTATAACCGAAAGATCGGTGAGCGGCATGAGAACGGTGAAGATTCAACACTCGACGCTCGAGCGTCTGTGCGCCCACGCGGAACGCGAATTCCCCTACGAATGCTGCGGCTTTATAATCGGCGGTGAGCGGCTGGAAGAGGTGCGTGAGATCGCGAATATCCAAAACCGCAAACATGCTGAAGACCCGCCATCCTTTCCGCGCGACGCGCGCACCGCTTTTCTGATGGACCCGAAAGCGCATCTGGCGGTGCTGGAGGAGATCGATCGTCGTAAATTAAAGCTGCTGGTCGTGTACCATTCCCATCCGGATCATGATGCTTACTTTTCCGCGACTGATCGTGCGCGGGCCTGCTCGTTCGATCCGAACGAACCTGACTATCCGGACGCGAGGTATATCGTGATGTCGATCAAGGGTGGGAAATTCGCGCGCGCGGCGGCCTTTGGATGGGATCCGGCGCGCAAGGATTACGTGGAAATCGAGCTGCAAATCCAATGAAATGCCGCCGCGCCTTGGACCTAATGCCACGGCGGCGAACGTTTTATTCACGGAGATTTACCGATGGAAAACGGAACTGATTATCGCATCACGACAGTCGCACAATTGCGTGCTCTCCTCGGTGATCCGGGTCCGGTGACACCGAAGAAGCTACTCACCGCGCTCGACGAGCTGGCCATCAGTTTCATCCGGCGCTCACCGTTTTTGATGCTCGGCACGGCCGACGCCGCCGGTAACCAGGATTGTGCGCCCAAGGGCGACGCTCCGGGTTTCGTCGAGGTGATCGATGCCAATACGTTGCTGATGCCGGAACGCAAGGGCAATAAACTGCTCTTCACCTTTCAGAACATCCTGGAAAACCCGCACGTCGGCATGATCTTCATGGTCCCCGGGACAAACGAGACTCTGCGCGTGAACGGCACGGCGGAAATCGACACCGACCCGCTTATCCTGAAGCGCATGGCGGCGCGTGGCAATCCGGCCCTGATGGCGGTGCGGGTCACGGTCCAAGAATGCTTTTTCCATTGCGCCAAAGCTTTAATCCGCTCGCAATTGTGGCGGACTGAGAGCTGGGGCGATCCCATCGCCTTCAGTTGGGGCAAGTATCTTGCCGCCAAGATGGGACATGACCAGAGTATCGCCGGTAAGATCGACGTGGCGGTCGAGCAGGATTATAAGAACAATCTATAGCTGCGGCGGATAGCTGGTCTGATCGAACGGCGGCACGTTGCGCCATTGGTCGCTCGGCAGATAACTCGGCAGCGAGAGGCTCACGGAGGCGCATGGTGGAGTCGGCTCGATGGTTGTGCCAGCCCGGATTTTGCCGATGTATTGCTCGGCGGTGTGCCGCCAGTACGGATCCTTCATGGCGCCCGCTACATGATTGAGACGGGTGATCAGTTCCGAATCGCCGGTGAGATTGTCGTACCTCGGCGAGACGTGCATTAGGAGATACAGCAAGTCGAGACGCACTAGGTCAGGCTGCGGTTGCTCCATCTGCCGCATCACCAGCGGCACAATCGCGGCGCCGTTGCCGGCCACCGGATGTACCATGACGTAATCAGGCTGGCCGGGTCCGTCGCCATCGAGATAAATGCGCAACTGTTCGTGCAGCGGATAGCGGCGCACGGCGATCTTGCGAACGGTCTGCTGCGCCTGCTCGCGCGCGGAGGGGTCCATTATCGAGCCCGCCTCCTTTTGGAG
>JBOHWM010000404.1:0-3446 GCA_050736555.1 Binataceae bacterium (SeqCode) | reverse complement strand
GTGTCGAGCCAAAGCGGACCGCTGCCGCCGACCACCACGGAAATTCCCAGGGCGGTGCCCACCAATATTCCGGAGGCGGTGCCTAATCCTCCGTCTTCTCCGCCGGATTCAACAAATTCGGGAGGCGGAAGCCTGACTATGCCGGATGGGCAAATCGTTAATTACGAGCAATACCAGAATCCAATGGAGATGGAGCCGCAGCTTCATTCACTCCAGGAGTTCATGGCCGAAGGCGACGAAACCTCGCCCCTCGGTATCGAGGTGCGCGAGGCGCGGCGCAGGCTGAAATCCGGGCAAATGACCGACGGATTGTTGATTGTTGATGTGATGAACGGCAGTCCCGCCGCCAATGCCGGACTCCACGCCTATAGCAGGATGGTGCGCGATATCCTTGAGGGTGCGACCATTGCCGCCGCATTGGTCTTTGCGCCCGCTGTACTCGCGGTGCCGTTGGTCGATCAGGTTCATATCGGCGAAAGCTATGACATGATTATCGGTGTCGACGGCGCTCGCATAACGAATTTCATGGAGTTCGAGGATCGGCTGCACGATGTGCAACCCGGTGAAATCGTATATCTCAGTATCGTGCGTGATGGGCGGCGGATGCAGGTCCCGGTAAAAATTCCCGCAACCATACCGGCGTCCACTTTCTAACCCGCCATCATCAGCTTGCTGCAAAGAGGCCTCGGTTAGCTAATTGATGTGACAATCGAAGGGACCGCGATGCGGTGGTTTGAATGAGCGCGTGGGATCGTTCTCTGGTGGGACGTGAGTTCGAGCGCGAACGTCCGGTAGCGGTGACCGCCGCGATGATTGCGGAATTCTGTGCCGCGATTGGCGAGACCAATCCGCTCTATATCAACCCCGAAGCCGCTGCCAAAGGACCGCATGGTGGCTTGATTGCACCGCCATCGTTTGCCGCAACCTTTCGTGATAGCGACGATATTTCCGAGCAGATCGCGCGTCACGGCGTGCGACGCCTGGCGGCTGGGATGGATGTCGATTTCATCGCGCCAATTCGAGCCGGCGATTCGATCAGTATCAGTTCGCGGATTGCCGAGAGCTATGAAAAGACTGGCAGAACCGGCGCGATGACCTTTTACGTGATTCGCTCCACACTCAAGAATCAGCGCGGCGAAATCGTCGCGCATATCGACCATCGTTTTATGCATCGGGAGTAGCCGGTCAACTCCCATTTTGGTGTTTTGAGAATTCGAGCGATTGATCTAATTTACCGTGGGGTTTGCGCTGATAACGCCGTCCGCGTGGATTCCGTTGAAGCGGCTTGCGCGGCCAAAATTAACCTGCGCACAGCGACGCTATGCGCTTAAATGCCACAACACTGGAGAAAGCCTATGCCAGAGGGGAAAATACGAAAATTATTCGCATTGCCGGGGGCTACTCTGACGGCGCCGGCTTCATTACTGATGCACGGCGGCGATGCCACCATGCTGGACTTGCCGTGTCCATCTTTTCTGATCGAGCATCAGAAGGGGTTGGTGCTGTTCGACACCGGCTGCAATCCCAAGGTGATCGATGACGCGGTGGGCTACTGGGGTGCAATCGCCGAACATCTGCCGCTCAAATGGAGCAAGCGGGAAACCCTGGACAAGCAAATCCAGGGAGTCGGTTACAAGCCGGAGGATATCAAATACGTGATTCTTTCTCATGCCCATCTCGATCACGCGGGCGGCCTGACCTATTTCCCCAACGCGACGTTTATCACCGGTCGCGGCGAATTGCGTTATGCCTACTGGCCCGATCCGGATCGTCGGTGGGCCTTTATTGTCAACGATTATCTGCCAACGCGCGGCTACAAGTGGATCGAATTCGACCGGGATATTGATCTGTTCGGTGACGGCGCGCTCAAATTTCTCTATACGCCAGGCCATACACCCGGCGAATGTTCGTTACTGGTCAACAGTTCGAATCGTAAGTTTCTCTTCACCGGCGACACGGTTCATCTGCGCGCGGCCCTGGACCTGGAAGCGACCATGCCGATCGACACCGATCCGGCGCAATCGACCATTTCTCTGCAGCGCATCAAGGCCTTGCGCGAAATGGAAGGAGCGACCGTGTGGATCACCCACGATCCCGATGACTGGAAGGAGCATCCGCATCGCGTTGAATAAATTTCTTACCATCGGTGCGATGCGATCTCAGTAGTAGTTAAGGCGCTGGAAGGCTTATCGCGATGCCAATTTACGAATGCCACTGCCGCGCATGCGACCTCGCTTTCGAAGTTCTGGCTCCGGTGACGGAAGCCAACCGGTCACGCCCATGCCCGCAATGCGGACGGACGGCGCGCCGTGTCATTTCAGCATTCGCGATAGGCTCTCCAACGTCGTCAAACGGCGCCACGGTTAATAATGCGCCTCGTCCACATCGGCACGATGCTTCTCCTCCCGCCATACCGGCGTTTGCGCGGCCTTGCTGGATGGACGACAAATCCGCGCAGCGATTTGCGGCTTATAAGGCCGGGCGTGGCCACGAATACGACGATCGGCAGGCCGCGCATCAGGAGTTGACCAAGCAACGTGGCGAACCGCTCGAAACTACCCAGTCCGATTCTCCGGTGGCGAGGATCCTCGCGCGCAAGAAAGCGCAGGAGGCTGCGAAGGCTGATTCGCAAACCACCGGACCGGGCGGCGCGGTCGATTCGAATAGTTGAAGGGGCCTGTGCGATCGCGCTGACGACGGGTGAAAGTTTTGGCGCGTCAGCTTTCAGTGGCGATCGTCAGGGCTGGGATTGGCGGACTAGCCGCGGCCGCAACTCTGCTGCGCGCCGCCCGCGAGGTCAATGTTTACGAGCAGGCGCATCGTTTTACACGGCTCGATGGCGGCATTCAGCAAAGCCCAACGCGACGCGCGTATTGCGTGAATTGGGGCTTGAGTCACATCTGCGGTGTGTCGGATTCCGTCCGGCACAATTATTAGAATCGCGAATGGGATAGCGGCTCACTGACCAACAGCTACGATTTGGGCGACGTAGCCGGAGGTCGCGGCGGCGCCCCGTATCTGTTGCTTCATCGCGGCGATCTGCACACCGGGTTGGCCGCAATCGTGCCAGCGGAACTGATTCATCTGAATCGGCGGTTGGTTGGCTTCGACCAAACTAGAGATCGCGTCACGCTCGCCGTGAGGTTGGCATGAAAGGTGCGTTTGTTCACGCGGTTCGAAGAAGCCACCGAAGCCATCCGCGCGATGTGGAGTGGCGGTTCTACCAGGAAGAGATTCTTCCAACGTTAGACGCAAAAAGCCGCGAGCGTTGATGGCTCGATGCCTCGGAACTTACGACGCCGCACGTGGGCATGCGGGTGCGAGGATAATTTACGTCTGAAACCCGCGTTCGTTTAATAAACAAACCGCGACCTCACCCTGCCGAATCAGTTCCTGCGACAATCACGCCGTGTAGCCGTCCAGTGCCGGGGGGCGGTTACACGGCG
>JBOHWM010000403.1:0-11133 GCA_050736555.1 Binataceae bacterium (SeqCode) | reverse complement strand
CCATTATAGCTCAAGGCGATGTTAAAGCCGCCGATGAAGCTCACCAGGTTGAAGATACCGTCGATGCGCGCGGTCGGGTCCGAGTTATTCGCGGTATCCAGCAACAATAATGAGGGCGCGCGCGATTGCACAACTTGCCCTGAATTGCCCTGTTCGATCAAGGCGTTGTAAACGGCGGTATTGGGGCCGGTTACGAGGAAGCGCACATCCGGATTGGCCGCCGGGGAAAACGCGTTGAGCGTGCCGTTGATCGCCACCACCGCGATACCGAACGGCTCGCGGGTCGAAGAGAGTTGTTGGACTTTGAAGCCGGTGATGATCTCGGCGCTCAACAACGACGAATCGTTGCTGGTCTTGGTCACAACCATCCTGGCTGGATAGCGGTTTTGTATAATGACGATACTGAGTGGAATCACGTCGTGGATTTGCCACGAGGCGTCAGCGTCCGAAATCGTAGCGACAAACGGCGTGCCGACCGTGCCAACGATCCGAAAACTAACCTGTGACGCGACATTGGGTGTATTGCCCGGGCTGGTCGCGTCGCCCACGCCGAAGGCGCCGCCACAGCCAGTTAGCAACGACGCCGCCAATGCGATTACCAGCAGTGCCGGAATCAGTCTTGCTTTTGCCAGCGCTCGCGGAGCCGTAGGCGAAGCAAGCAAACGAGTCTGCGAGGTGCGCATCAGGTAAGTGTCCTTTGTCGCGCTCACGGCAGGGTCACACTTGTGGCACTGGTACACATAAAGCAGGTACCCGCCGCAGGCGGCTGACAAATCGAGTTACATGGCGCGCCGATGCTAATCGGAGGGGTCAGCATGTCCGTCACACTTGCGCCGGGCACCGGTAGCCCGTTTTCAAAATGCGTCAGCGTATAGGTGTCGGCTGGAGCGCATAGACCGAAACCACCCGGATTGGCGCTGTTCGTGGAACCGACTGGAGTCGTCACCAGTTGCACGTTGCCCTTGGACATCACCACCGTAGTGCCGGAATCGAAGCTGGTGACTGTGCCGTTGAAGCTGCCATGGCCCACACAGGCCATCGGCCCCAGGGTTGCGGCGGCTGTCGCGGTTTGGCAATTGGCGGCGCTCGGCGTCGCGGGCACCACCGTGATCGAGTGGCCGGTATTCGATTCAAGCGTGCCAGGAAAGAGGTCCTTGACCGACGCGAACAAATCCAGGCCGGGGGCACCGGGATTGTTCGCGGCAAGATAGGTCGAGGTTGGTACCAGCAGGCTGAATGATGCCGCGCTTGCACCGCTGGGAATCGTAACTGGGCCGATATTCTCGAGATGGTTGGTGCCCTGATCCTCGGCCGTGACGATCACACCCAGGTTCGGCCCGGCGTTGGGGGCCGCAAGACTGACAGTGCCGGTGAGTTGCGCGCGATCAAGGCTGACGATGCATTGGCCCTTGGTCTTCGAAGTCAGCGTCGCAATTGATCCGGTGGGGCTTATGATCGAGCAGCTAAATTGCCCCTTCTTGAATGTCACGCTTGCCGCCGTCGGGTCATAACCAGAGGCGGTTATCCGGAGCGCATAAGACAGATTCGTTGGGATGCTATTGAAGGCGATGCCAGTCCCCGTGATTTTCGGAAGCGGATAAGTGCCGTCGACGTTGGTGCTGGCGGTGGCGACCACCACACAGCCCGCCGGGGTCGGGTAAGTGTCACAGGCAAGACTCGCAGTGTCCGGCGAGGCCAGCAATTCGAGCGTGGCGCCCTGGATCGCGAGTCCGGTGCAGGCGTCGGCAATCGTTCCCTTAAGGGCCTGCGTACCATGGGCGACTGGCTTGAAATCCACTGTCGGTGACTCGCCGGCCGTGAGCACTTGTGCGCTGTTTATCGAGAACGCGCGTCCCGATGACGATGTATAAAGGTCGTATGACGTTCCACTCGCCGCGGCGGGGAGCCCCAGGTAATAGGAGCCATCCTTGCCGACGACGACCCCCGCCACGAATTGACCTGTGTCGCTCAGCACCGCGTTCACCATCTGCAGGTTCTTACCACTAGCGCCGGCGCTTCCGGAGGTCGTGATTTTTCCATTGACCCCCGCCAATTCGGGATTGCTGCTGCCGCTGCCGTTCGGTACGACCGCGATGGCCGGCGTAATTGTGAAAGGTGCGACGACCGGACTCGGCAGATTCAGATTGACCTCAAGCACCAGCGGCACCACGCTCCTCTTCACCACATTGAGACCACTCGGGATGGTGGCCCGAATGCTGCTGGTACCCTGCGCCAATATCAAGGGATAAGGTACGCAGCCTTCGGCCGCGGGATTCGCGCCGCAAATCGGCGTGATCGAGCCAGGATTGCCAGGGTTCAGCAGTAGCTCAACCTGGTTGTAAGTTTGTGGTTTGACCGCACCCGCATTGAATAGCTGGGCCATACCCTGCAGTTGGGTGAAATCCAACGTTTGCATGACTTGGCCGCCTTGCGCGCTCTTGCTGACGCTGGTGCCAGCGTTGGAGCCGATGATCATCGTAGACGCGCCCGAAGCGAGACTACCATTGGCGGGCGGTACGCTGATATTTTGCCAATGTTTGTCGCTGTCGGACAGGCTAAGGTCGCTGCTGGGGTTTAGGCGCACGGCCACCACATTGAGCGTGATATCCTGAAACGGCTGGCCACTGCTGGCGACGATTGCCAGCTCGACGGTTCCGATGTTCGAGGCGCTTGAGCTAGTGCTTGCGCTGGAAGATGAACCTCCGCTGCCACATCCGACCACCAGCGCGCACACGCCGGCGATCAGTAACCAGCGCAGCTCACGCATGCGCCACTGGGTTTGCTCTCGTTCCGTTCGTATCGAACTTGAATTGGTCATCACGCCGGCTCGCGCCTATTGCAGGGTTTCAGGGATGGAAGACTGGCAGAGAAAACAAGTGGTCGTGGAGCCGGGCACCGGGCATATCGACGAACACGGTGTCATGATCGTGGGAGGCGGCGTCAAGGCGACGTTGAGCGGTGTCGAACCGCTGGCGGGCACGCCGCTTTCGAAATGGGTGAGGGTGTAAGTGTCGACCGGCGCGCAGATGCTGAATTGGCCAGCGTTAATAGTACCAGCGGGGCCAACCTTGCTGGCGAGCAGGTCCACTTGAGCGCCGCTCGGATCGACTTTGGACATCACCACGGTGGTATTGGCAGTTGATGCGGTGACATTGCCGTTAATGCTGCCGTGGCCGGTACAGTTGATCGTGCCGAGTTGAGCGGGAACCGCTACCGGTGCACTGCAGGCGCTCGAAGCCGGCGCGCTCGGTATCCCCGACAACACGGCGAAGGTATGTCCCGTGTACTGCGCGGGGAAGGCGCCGAACAGGTCCTCGGCACTGGCGAAGAGATCGAGTTGCCCAGTCGGATTCGACGCGTTGGTCAGAGAGGTCGAAGTCGGCACCAAAAGATTGAAGGTTGTAGAGGTTTGCCCGGCCGGGATCTGCGTCATGCCGACGCTCTCGATGTGATTGGTGCCGTGGTCCTCGGCCATAATCATGACGTCGAGTGGATTCCGGTCACCGCCTGAGCTGACAACGGTACCGGTGAGCTGGGCACGTGCAAGTGCAAAACTGACCGGCCCCTTACCGATTACGCCGGTGCTGCCGGAAATCGGAGTGCTGGTGAAGGAGCTACCCGAGGCGGTCACGCGCGCATTCACCGGGTCATAACCGCTTACAATAACCTTGAGCCCATAGGTGAGATTGGTAGGAATCTGAGTGAATGACCCCGGCACGGTGCCATTGCCGGGCAAGGGGTATTTGCCGTTGATGCTGGTGTTGGCGCTCGCCACCACGACGCATCCCGCGGGTGTCGGATTGGCGCTGCAATCGGTGCCAGGCGCCGCCGTGGTGTCCGGCGCCAATAATTGGATGATTGCGCCTTGCAGAGGTGTGCCGCTGCATTGGTCGGTGACGGAGCCGGTCAAGGTGGCGGTGGTCTGTGTGGGGGTGTTGAGATTTACCGTCGTGAGGCTGCCGGGTGTCAGCGTCAGGTTAGGGTTCGACGAGTGTTCCGGACCGCTCAGGATATCGAGCGCGCGATCGGGTCCGGTGACGAAGATGTCGTAGGTTGTACCGCCGGGCGCGGCCGGCAGGCCGATAGAATAGTTTCCATTGGTCGCCAGTGGAACAGCGCTGGCGACGATCTGGCTGGTTCCACTCAACTCCGCGTTCACGGTCTCCGTGTCCTTGGGCGCCAAGTTCGTAACGTTGCCCGTGACCATGGCGATCAACGGATTGGTCGGGACGCTCGAGCCGCTTGAACCGTTCAAGGAGACGCTCAGATTGATTTGGGCGGTAAAGGGAGTGTTTGAAGGATTGGATGGGTTGGAGCCGGTGCTTGGGATACCAGGGGTAACGTTGCTCAGGCTGATATCGAGCACGAGCGGCGTCACGGTGCCTTTGCCGACCTGGAATAGTACCGGAGTGGTCGAGCCTTGCTGCAGAAAATTGGCGCGGATGGTCCGCGTGGTGACCGAGGGTGGGAAGGCTGGCGTCAACGGGTAGGCGATGCATCCTTCACCGCGGCTGGATTGCCCGCATATGGGGGTGATGCTGCCGGGATTAACCGGGTCCAGTACCAGTTCGACTTGACCATAAGGTTGCGCCAGGATTCTGCCCGAATTGAAAATCTGTGAATTGCCACCCTGTAACTGGTTGAGATCAATCTGAATTTCGCTGCGGCCCTGGCTGATTCCGGTGGTATTGCCGCCAACACCGAAAATACCCCCGAGATTCAGCCCCGTCTGGATCACCCCCGCGCTTCTATTGTTGGCGCCCACCCCAGCCGGCACCGTGATCGTCTGCCAACCAGCGGCGCCGTCGCTGAGGTTCAAATCGGTGCTGGGATTGAGGCGGACCGAGATGGCGTTCAGCGCCAGTTGCTGATAGAGGCCGCTGGGGCTGTCGGTAATGACGACTTCGACCGACCCATTATTGGGATTAAACGCGTGGGCCGGATGCCGTCCGCCGTCCAGAAGGAGCGCCACCACCGCGATTCCAAACATCAGCCACGTCAATCCCAATCCGCTCAGCTTCAGATTCTTCACTCCGCACGGCTATCCTTTATGATTCAGGTCAGCGCTTGGGATAACCTAACCAGTTGGTGAAGGCAAGTAAGCTCTTGCGCGGGTCATACGCCACGCCCGTAAGGCGACGCTCTTGACTGAGGGCCGCGCCGCTCCGGAGAATCGGGATACGAATGGAAGCGATGCTTAGGCGTTTGGCCTTTGGAACAGCGGTGATGATTGCGGGCATCACGATGCTCGCGCTGATGACCAATCCGGCATGGGCGTCGCTCGACCTGTCGGTTGGCAATCCTGGACTGTCTCATTTTGATTCCGACGGCGCGGTCCAACTCGATTTCGGCTTGGTTGATCAGAGCGGTCAACCGGTGGGCAATCTGCAGCCAAGTAACATCCAGGTGCTCGAGGACGGCAAGCCCGCGAAGATCATCGACTTCCGCGGCGTCGGGCAGGGCCGCCCAGTTGACATCGTATTCGTGATGGACGTCACGGAGTCGATGCAGCCCTATATCGACGCCATCAAGCAGAACATGATTACGTTCGCGCATGATCTGGCCGCCAACAACCGCGATTACCGGTTGGGGTTGGTCACCTTCGAGGATTACGTCGTTTCGAAGTATTCGGATTGTAATTGCGCCTATCAGAAATCGTTCACCTCGAACGTCAACCAGTTCATCGAGTGGGTCGGCACGCTCCATGCGGGCGGGGGGGGCGATATTCCCGAGGATCAACTCGGCGCGCTTTCCTATGCCTCGACTTTGCCATTCCGGCCCAAGGCCCAAGCTATCCTGATTCTGATAACCGATGCGCCGCCGCATCACGCCGGCGACTCTTCGCAAAATACCGAGCACGACCAGGCCTACTGGAATCATCGTTCCTCGTGTTGCGTCACGCATAGTTGCTCGGACGAAACGAGTTGCGCGGTAAATGATCTAACCGGCACGCAGGTAGCCAGCATGCTGAGCAAGCAGGGCTTGACGCTCTACGCAGTCGTGCCGCCGCCCTTTATCGCGCCGCAGTACCAGCAGATTGTGCAGGAGACGCACGGGCGACAGTGGAATATCATCACGCAGGAAAATCGCTTTCCCGAATTGGTGCGTGAAATCGGTCACTCTATCGCGACTGAGTATTCGCTGACCTATCGCACTCCGCGGCCGATCGAAGATGGCACTCAACGCCGTGTCCAACTCAAGGTGAACTATAACGGCCAATCGGCGCTTGCCGATACTGCGTACCAGGTGCGCGGCGTCGGCGGAGCCGTAATCAACGTTCCGAGTGGCTCGGGCTCGGGCGTTAATCCGAACGGCGAATGGACCGGCTTGCCGCAGTTGTCGTTCGCGTGGTGGAACGCGGCGGTGCCGCTGTTGGCGATTGTCTGCCTGTTCGGTTTGTCGCGGATTCGTTTCGGCGTCTCCAGCGACGAGTTGAAAGCGATTGTGGAAGCGCAAAGCCAGGCTCCGCCGCCCTCGATGCGCGAGGCAGTGTCAAAAGCTCGCCAATTCGTCACTCCGACTCCACAGGCGCCTGGTGCGCCGTCCAGCCAGCATGGCTCGGCGCCGCCGACCGTTGGCACGGCTGCGGCGGCTGGGATGGGTGCTGCGCACGCGCATGAGGCACGCCTGACCGCGATCAACCCGGCTGATCCAATACCCGCGGAATTCAGCCTGCTGAAGGATGAGATTTCACTAGGCCGTGGAGAAGACAATGACGTGGTGATTCCCCATCCGAGCGTCTCACGCGCTCACGCGCGGTTGATGCGTCGTAATGGCGCCTATGAGCTGCTCGACCTCAACTCCACCAACGGCAGCTACGTCAATGATCAGCCCGTCAGCGGTTCGGTGATCGTCGCGAACGGTAGCGAAGTGCGCTTTGGCGATATTCGCTTCGTGCTGCATTTCTGACGTCCATCAGCAGGGGTGGATTGGCCTTGCGTCTGCGCGCACTTCGGATCCCGGAAAGCGTCCGGATGGGCGCGATCACCATGTATGTGCGTCTCGCCACGTTGTACCCGATTCAGTGCTGGTGTAATTTGCTTGAATCCGGCAAGTATCCGAATTTTCCCGCAATGAAGGTCGATGAAGAAGCTGACAGGAGCCCAAATCGTTATTGAAAGTCTGATGGCCGAAGGGGTGGACGTAATCTTCGGCTATCCCGGCGGCGCCATCCTGCCCACCTATGACGCCTTGTTGGATTCGAAGATTAAGCACGTCCTGGTGCGGCATGAGCAGGGCGCCACGCATATGGCGGAAGGCTATGCGCGCGTTAGTGGACGCCCTGGCGTGGTGATTGTCACTTCCGGACCGGGTGCCACCAACGCCGTCACGGGCATCGCCGACGCCTACATGGATTCGACGCCGCTGGTCGTCATCTCAGGGCAGGTCTCAACTTCATTGATAGGGAACGATGCGTTTCAGGAAGCCGATATCGTTGGTATCACGCGCCCCTGCACCAAGCACAATTACCTGATCAAGGACGTCAGAGACGTCGCGCGCATTGTCAAAGAGGCTTTCTATATCGCTGGAACCGGGCGGCCCGGGCCGGTGGTGATCGACGTTCCGAAGGACGTCCAGCAGAATGAATGCGCCTTCAAGTATCCCGACAAAGTCGATTTGCGCGGTTTCAAGCCGACCATCAAGGGCAATCCGCGGCAAATCGAGCGGGCCATGGAAGCGATTGAGAAAAGCGAAAGGCCGCTCTTTTACGTGGGCGGCGGTGTGCAATGGTCGGGCGCGGCGGCCGAACTGACCCAGCTCGCGCGCGGCCTCGGCATTCCGGTGTGTGAAACGCTGATGGGGCTCGGTTCGGTGCCAGCCTCCGACGCGCTGTGCCTCGGCATGCTTGGCATGCATGGCTCCTACGGCACCAACACCGCCGTGTGCAATACCGATTGCCTGGTGGCGATTGGCGCGCGCTTCGATGATCGCGTGACCGGCCGGATTGCCGACTTCGCACCCAAAGCCGAGACCATTATCCATATCGACATCGATCCCGCCTCGATCTCGAAAAACGTCAAGGTGGACATTCCGATTGTCGGCGACATTCGCTCGGTGCTGACGGAAATGCTGAAGACCGCGCGTGCCCGCGAGTCGCTCGGCAAGCGCCGGGCCGGTTGGGCGAAGTGGCATCAGCAAATCCTGCAATGGCGGCGGGAGCGGCCGTTGTACGAAAATGGCAAAGACAACGGGCGCGAAACCATTTCGCCCATCCACGTGATCGAGGAGATGCACAACCTGACCAAGGGCGATTGCATCATCGCCACCGACGTCGGCCAGCATCAGATGTGGATTGCGCAGATGTTTCCCTTCGAGCGGCCGCGCTCGCTACTCACCTCGGGCGGGCTTGGCACTATGGGTTACGGCCTGCCAGCCGGAATCGGCGCGAAATTCGCGGCGCCAGACCGCAAAGTGATCGTGGTCTCGGGCGACGGTTCCATTCAAATGAATATCCAGGAGTTGGGCACCGCCGTTCAATATAACGTCGATATCAAGGTGGTGATTTTAAATAATCACTTCCTTGGAATGGTGCGGCAATGGCAGGAGAAGTTCTACCAGGAGCGCTATTCCTATTCGGCAATGTCGGTACCGGATTTCGTCAAGCTTGCGGACGCTTACGGCGCCAAGGGCTTTCGCATTGAGAAGGCGGCCGATCTTGCGGCCACCATGAAGGAGGCGTTCGCCACGCCGGGGCCGGTGTTGATTGACGTTACAATTCCCAAGGAAGAGGCGGTGATGCCGATGATTCCGCCCGGCGGCGCGATGTCCGAGATGCTGTTCGCCTAGACCGGTTTGCCGCTTTACGTTGGATTGCCGCAGTCAGGTTGGACGAAGAGCCTGCGGAGACCCTTGACCTCGCGCTCTCGCGTCTTGGACAGTCGGTTCCATGCCGTTTATCGTAGCCGCCACACCCACTTATCTTCAAGATTTGCCGCGGGGCGAAAACGTTAAGAACGGCGCGGAGGACAACGAAGTGGCGAGATTGCCCTATTTGAAACGCGAAGATCTGGCTGAATCCGATCGCGAAATTTACGATCAATTCGAGAAAGATCGCGGCACACCGCCCGGCCATATCCATCGTACCGTCGCTAACGCGCCCAATCTCCTGCGGCACTTTCTGAGCATGGCCAACGAGTTGCGCCACGGCACGCAACTGGATCCCAAACTGCGAGAGCTGGCCTTGCTTACGGTCGGACGTTTGACCGGCGCCGACTACGAATTTGTACATCACTGGAATATGGCGCTGAGGATCGGCGTTGCGCGTGAGAAGCTCGAACATCTCGCCGACTTCGAACACGCGGCCGTTTTCGACCAACATGAGCGCGCGGTGATGCGCTATGCGACTGAAGCGACGCGCGAAGTCCGCGTCAGTGACGCCACCTTCGACGCGCTGCGGAAATTTCTCGACGCCAGGCGCGTCATGGAGTTGGCCATGAATGTTGCATTCTACAATGCCGTCGTGCGCATTATCGTGCCGATGCAGGTGGAATTGGAGCCTGGCGCGAAGAAGAACTAGCCAGTCTTCGATGCCAGAGGCATCGTTTAGGGTGATTTGACCCTCGTGCGGCCTTGATCCAGACTCTCTTTCACACGCTTCGCGGGCGCGATGCGGTTTTATTTGGACGGGCCTGAAATCCAACGCCAGGAGGTTGAATCGTGGCAATAAAGGTTTCGGATGTCCTCGCACGCAAGGGTCACGGCGTGGTTACCGTCGCACCCCATCAAACAGTCGCCGCGCTGGTCGTTACGCTGACGGAAAACCGTATCGGCGCGGTGCCGGTGATCGACTCGAGTGGAGGGCTGGCCGGCATTATTTCGGAGCGCGACGTCATTCATGGAATGGCGCGTCACGGCATGGCGGTGCTGGCGATGCCGGTCGAGCAACTGATGACGCGCGAGGTACGCACCTGCGCTCCCGATGATCCTGTCGTCGAATTGATGGAAGTGATGACCCTGCAGCGCATCCGCCATTTGCCGGTGATGCGCGGTGGCGAACTGGCGGGCATCGTCAGCATCGGCGACGTGGTTAAGCAGCGTTTGGGCGAAGCTCAGTTCGAATTAGAAACACTGCGTGGCTATATTTCTTCCGCGGGCTGAGATGAAATAGCAGTGCCTGTTATGGATTTCATGCTTCGCGATACGGCAGTTGCAACCTGAGCGCGACAGCAAATAAGCAAATGCTTGACATTTCGATCGATGCGGTGCGAGTCTCAATTAGGGGTAGCCTAATCTAATGCGGAGATCTGCAGATGCCAGAATTCGACTTAGTGGTTAAAGACGGGATGATCGTTGACGGTACCCGTGCCCCGCGCTTTCGCGGGGATATCGGGGTCAAGAACGGCCGTATCGCCAAGATTGGCCGTATCCAGGCGCATGAGGGCGCCAAGGTCATCAATGCGGATGGCCTGGTTGTCGCACCTGGATTCATCGATCTTCACACACATTATGACGCTCAAATCTTTTGGGATCCGTACCTGACCATCTCGGGCTGGCACGGGATCACCTCGGTGGTGCTGGGCAACTGCGGCTTCGGCTTCGCGCCGGTCAAGCCGGAGAATGTCGATCGGGCGATGCTGACGATGGTGCGCACTGAGGCGATTCCGTTGCGCGCGATGCAGGCCGCGATGCCGTTTGACTGGGAGACTTATCCCCAGTTCATGGACAAGCTCGACAAGCAGCCCAAGGGCATTAACCTGTTGCCCTACGTGCCGATGAATCCGTTGCTCGGCTATGTGATGGGCATCGAGGAGTCCAAGAGCGGACGCATGCCGACCGATCATGAACATGCGCAGATGCGGCGGCTTCTGAACGAAGCCATGGACGCCGGTGCATGCGGATGGTCGGCGCAACGGCTGGTGCCTGATGGTCCATCGGCGGTGCAGCGCGATTTCGACGGCTCGCCGATGAACACCGACATCATGCATGACGAAACCTGCATCGAGATGGCGCGGGTGCTAGGTGAACGTGGCGAAGGCTTCCAGGAACTTACACTGGCAAGCTGGGATCCGCGCAAGGACGCGCAGCATTTCGAGAAACTGGCGGAAATCAGTGGGCGTCCGATCATGTTCGAAGCCGTGGCGACGCAAGACCGCTATCCGCATCGCCATCGCAACACGATGAAGTGGCTTGAAC
>JBOHWM010000402.1:0-6108 GCA_050736555.1 Binataceae bacterium (SeqCode) | reverse complement strand
AGATTGCGCCGCGCGAATGGTCGATTGTGCGGCGTGTGATGGATGGCCGTCACGCGATCATCGTGCCCGAAGACGGCCTGACGCTGAATCATGCCGCTTACGTCGGCAATGCCGCCCATGCAATCCTGCTGGCGGTTGACCGGCCGGAGGCTTCGGCCGGACAGATTTACAACGTTGGCGACGAGCGCGTACTGACCTTGCGACAGGTGATCGAGGTGGTCACAAGCGCGCTCGGCCATGCGTTGGAGATCGTCTCGATGCCGTGGGAATTCGCGCTCCCCGCCCGTCCCATGATCTCGCAGGCCTGGACCACCCATCGCGTGCTCGATCTCGGCAAAATCAAGAATCAACTTGGATATGCCGACATGTTGCCCGCCGAGGCCGCCCTCGCCCTCACCGCGCGCTGGCTAAAGGAACATCCGTTGAAACCGCGTGGCCCAGAAGAAAAAATCATCCAGGACCCGTTCGACTATCGGGCCGAGGATGAGCTTATCGCAGCGTGGGAGAATCTGCGCGCCCGCATGCCACGAGTTCGTTTCGAGATCGAACCAGGCTACACGTCGACCTACAGCGGGCCGGGTGGAAAGCCGCGCTCCGGTTCGTTTTGAGCAATCACTAGCAGAAACGAAGTGGAGCCGCCGAGCGGGCGCGTCTGACTTTGGCCGAAGGCTCGCGGACTCGCCCGCCGCACGGAGTTGCACTCAAGATAAAGCTGCCAGACCGAGCAATGACAGAATCATGCTCATGCAAAGGTAAGAGACGGTTTCCCGTTTCGCCTGAGGGAAAACGGGAAACCTTTCGGATTTTTTCGTTCACGCGAGGGCTTACTTAATCAGGCCCTCTTCTTTCATCGCTTCCCGCACTTTGGGCCGTGCCGCGACGCGCTCGGCGTAGGCCTTAAGCTTGGGCCATTGTTCGAAATCAAATTTCATCATCCGCGCCCACGTCGTCATTACGAACAAGTAAGCGTCGGCCACCGTGAACTGAGAGCCCATCAGGAAATTGCCGTCCAACTCACCGTCGATCAGCGCGAAGCGGCGTGCGATGCTTTCGCGGGCGATACGCTTGTAATCCTCCGGAACCGCCGGATTGAAGAGCGGCGCGAAGCTTTTGTGCAATTCGGAGCTGATGAAGTTGAGCCATTCCTGCAAGCGATAGCGTTCGAAACTTCCGGCTGCCGGAGCGAGCTCCGCGGACGGCTTTTGATCGGCCAGATATTGCACGATAGCGGGACCCTCGGTCAGCACCTGGCCATTGTCCAAGGTCAGCACTGGCACGTATCCCTTGGGGTTGATAGCGGTGAAATCGGCGCCAGCTTTGGTCTTCTTGCTCTTGAGATCAACCTGTTCGAGTGCCGCGTCAATTCCCGCTTCGCGCAAGACGATGTGTGGAGAGAGCGAGCATGCGCCAGGGGAGAAATATAGTTTCATAAGAAACTCCTTCGCGGAAAATTTGTGAGCACTGACTTACTTGTGCCATTTCCATTCAGGGAATGGTAAACAAAAACGTCGGCCTTAAAGACTCAGCCAATCGCGCTAATGTTTGACCTTTTTCAATTCTTCAACCATTTCCGGCACCGCTTTGAACAAATCCGCGACGAGGCCATAGTCGGCGACACTAAAGATCGGTGCCTCCTCGTCCTTGTTGATCGCGACAATCGTCTTGGAATCCTTCATGCCGGCCAGATGCTGAATCGCGCCGGAAATGCCCACAGCGACGTATAACTCCGGCGCGACCACTTTCCCGGTCTGGCCAACCTGCAAATCGTTGGGCACGAAGCCGGCATCAACGGCCGCACGGCTCGCACCCATCGCCGCGCCCATTTCATCCACCAGCGGTTCGAGCACCGTCTTGAAGTTATCCCCCGAACGCAAGCCACGTCCACCTGACACGACGATGCGCGCTTCGGTGAGTTGCGGACGGTCGCTTTTGATCTCGTTGAAGTTGACGAATTCCATCTTGAGCGTGCCGGCGTCGAATTCCGGTGTGATCTTTTCCACCGGAGCCGCGCTATCGCCCGGCTTGGCCGCGTCGAAGGCGGTGCCGCGCACCGTTACCACGCGCATGGGCCCAGCCATTTCGACCGTGGCCAGTGCGTTCCCCGCGTACATCGGCCGCACCAGCGTGCCGTCGTCATTAATCGCGACAATCTCGGATGCCATCGGCGCGTCCAAGCGCGCGGCCACTCGCGGCATCAAGTCTTTGCCAATGGCGGTAGCGGTGGCGAGCACGGTCTCGGCCTTGATATTGCGGGCCAACGCGGTGAGCACCTGGGCATGCGCGTCAGCCAGATAGTTGGCGAGTTTAGCGTCCTCGAGCACGACCACCTTGCTGACGCCGTATTTCGCCAGCTCGCCGGCGAGTGGATCGATATTTTGTCCGGCGATCGCGACGATACAATTGCCGCCGCGCTTTTTCGCCATCTCAAGCCCGGCGTTAATCGCGATTAGCGTGGTTTTGGGGAAATGCCCCGCCTTGTGTTCCGCAAAAACCAGTACGTCACCCATGGTGGAAATACTCCGGCGAGCGATAATGCGGCATATTGCCGCTGGCCGTTCGCGTTAGGTCAATAAAGCCGTGCGGCGGACTCAGATGATTTTGGCTTCGGCATGGAGCACCCGGACCAGCTCCTCCACTGAGGCCAACTTGCGGCCGGCCTGGCGCTTTTCCGGCGCTTTGAGCGCCTTAATCCTGAGCTTAGGCGCAAGTTCGGCACCGAGACTGTCAATCGCGATTTCCTTGAGCGGCTTTTTGCGCGCCTTCATGATGCCGGGCAACGAAGCGTAGCGTGGTTCATTAAGGCGCAAGTCGGTGGTGACTACGCCCGGTAGGTTAAAGGCCACGGTTTCGAGGCCGCCGTCAACTTCGCGCACCACCGTGCATTTGCCGCCTTCGATTTCAAGTTTGGAGGCGAAGGTCGCCTGCGGCCATCCGAGCGTCTCCGCCATCATCTGGCCGACCTGGTTGGAATCATCATCGATGGCTTGCTTGCCGATAATCACCAGCTCCGGTTTTTCATCAGCGACGACCTTGGCCATCACGCGCGCGATCGCCAAGGTATCGAGCGGCTGATCGGTGCGTACCAGGATCGCGCGGTCGGCGCCCATCGCCAAACCCGTGCGCAATTGCTCCTGCCAGGCCTGCTGGCCGACCGCAATCAGTACCACTTCACCTGACTTCTGCCGCTCCTTGATGCGCAATGCTTCTTCAATAGCGATCTCGTCAAAGGGGTTGATAACCCATTTGACGTTATCGGTGGCGATTCCCGAACCATCCGGCAGCACCTTAATGGTGGTGGCGGGATCGGGAACGCGTTTTACCGGAACTAGAATCTTCACGTGATACCACTCCAGGTAATCGTGTTTTAATCTGGCAAGAACCGGGAAATTCCTGCTGATTGGGGGCTCAGGTGTAAAACTTACCGACCGTAACAGCCGTAAAACAGCCAGTCAAACTAGAATCCGCGGTAGCGGTATGGACTCGCAACCGCTATTCCCTAATCGAAGTATAGCGTGATTTCGGCGGGTCTGCCGTCTCGCGCTATTCGCGCGGTTCATTGAAGCCCAGCCGGTAGGACAGCTCTCGTCCCGCAGCCAGTATCAGCGGGGCGAGCTCGTCCACGATACGCTCGCCGGAAATCCGATAAGCCGGTCCCGCCACCGCCAGCGAGCCCACCACCGAGCGTGTGTAGTCGCGAATCGGCACCGCGACCGAAGCGACATCCTCGAAGAATTCACCTGAATCGACTGAATAACCTTCATGAGCGGCGCAATGTAACTGGTCGAGCAACACCGTCCGGTCCACGATGGTGTGTTCAGTAAAACGAACCAACTGCTCGGGCAAAATCGACTTCAATTGCTCTTCCGCTTCGAACGCCAAATAGGCTTTGCCGATCGCCGTGCAATGAAGCGGCAGAGCCTGGCCAATCGGCGGTGTAATGCGCACCGCGCGATCTTCGGGTTCGGCCGCTTCCAGCGGCACCACGCCTTGCCGACGCGCAATCGCAACGAAGGCACTCTCGCGGCATTTGCGCGCCACTTCCGCCAGGATTGGACGCGCTTGACGCACCAAGCCCATATGGTTGATATAGCGGCGCCCCAGGTGGAGACATTTTATCCCCAGGCGGTAATTTTCGGTGGCGCGATTCTGTTCTATATAGTCGCGCGCTTCGAGTGTCGCGAGTAGCCGGAAGACGTTGTTCTTATGCAGCTTGAGCCGTTTGGATAATTCAGTAACGCCCAGTTCGTCACCTTCGCCGAAAAATTGTTCCAGCACGTCGAGCGAATGGGCTACGGATTGAATGACGTAATTGGTTTTGTCGCGCCGAACCATATTAGCTTGCTGTCGTTCCAACCGAGACCGCCGCAAAGCACAGGCCTGCGTACGGCACTTTGGAAAACTGTTTTACTTTAGACGGCCATGCCAAATCATGTCAACGCTCTTCGGAACCCATTCGGCAGGCTTTCGGCAAGGTGAAATTTGCTGATAAAGTCAGTGCAATTCCGCCCGCCGTTTAACCCACAATGACAAATGACCTGAACGCTGATTGGTTTCGCCGCCTCGACGATTCGGACGACGAATTGTTCTACGTGCAACCGCGTTTCGTGGTTCACATTGATGACGGCGCAATCAAGCTGGTCGGCGAGATCTATGAGAAACGGCTGCCCGTCGGCGGCGCGATTCTCGATCTAATGAGTAGCTGGCGTTCGCATCTTCCCGCGCGGCTCTATCCATCGCGCGTAACCGGCCTCGGGCTGAATCGGGACGAGATGCGCGACAATCCGGCCCTCAGCGAAGTAGTCGTGCATAACGTCAATCGCGGCCCGCACTTGCCGTTTGACGACGCAACTTTTGATGGCGCGGTGATGACGGTCTCAATTCAGTACTTGACGCGGCCACTTGAGGTTTTTACGGACGTCGCGCGCGTGCTGCGGCCGCGAGCGCCATTCATCGTCACTTTTTCGAATCGGATGTTCCCGACCAAAGCGGTCGCGATTTGGCACAATTCGGGCGATCGGCAGCGGCTCGAGTTGGTGCGGCGTTACTTTGCCGAAAGTCATGCATTTGAAAATATCGAGGTGTTCGACCGCGGCAACGCTGCCTTCTCCGATCCAATCTGGGGCGTGGCGGGCTATTCTTCCGGGCCGCGGCAACAAGCGCAATCGTGATAAGACACCACGGCTTGAGGCATCTCGCACTGCGAGTCGCCGACGTTGAACGGGCGCGGGAATTTTACGAGCGCGTATTCGGGATGCGGCTGGTGTGGCAACCCGACGCCGATAACGCCTACCTGAGTTCCGGCTGCGACAATCTCGCACTCCATCGCGGCGCATCCGCTGCCCATGACGCGCAGGCGCTCGATCATCTGGGCTTCATCGTACCGACGATCGTGGAGGTTGAGGCGGGTTTCAGATGGGCCAGCGAGAACGGCATCGATATCGTTCATCCGCTGCGCCATCATCGCGATGGTTCGGTTTCGTTTTATGTTCGAGACCCGGACGGCAACCTGATTCAAGTGCTCTACGAACCCGCGATAAGCCCGCTCGCGATCGTTCGCCAGCCCTGATAAGAGGAGAAACTCGCTATGCTGAAAGGCTCCGCGACGGCCGAGGATACCCGTGCCTATGCCAACCGCTTCAGCGAATTTCCCGGTAATTACCGCGCGATGCTGGGGCTGTTGGCGGGTTCCATTGGCATCGGCACGTATTTAGGCGAATACGATGATCGCACCGACCGCGCTTATGAAGAAGCGCTGCGCGTGGCGTTGTCGAGCGGCATCAACGTCGTCGATACGGCGGTGAATTACCGTTTTCAGCGCAGCGAGCGCGTGGTTGGCAAGGTTCTTAATGACCTGGTGGAACGTGGTTTCAAACGCGGTGAATTCATCGTCGCCACCAAAGGCGGTTATGTGACGTTCGATCGCGAACCGCCCGATGATCCGCGTGAATGGTTCGAGCACAATTATCTGAAGCCGGCCATCGTCACCGCCGCTGACATGGTCGAAGGCTCGCATTGCATGACGCCACGCTTTCTTGAGCACATGCTTGAGACGAGCCGCGCCAATCTCGGCCTCGAAACTATCGATATCTACTATCTGCACAATCCGGA
>JBOHWM010000401.1:0-2869 GCA_050736555.1 Binataceae bacterium (SeqCode) | reverse complement strand
CGACGGCGGACAGGTTGACTACATCACCTGGACAATGGCTCCCGTCATCATTACCAGCTACCAAACTGGCGGCACGTCTGGCGGCGATGTCCCCGTTGATTCCGCGACCCTCAACTATGGCTCGATTAAGCTCGAATATAAGATGCAGGCCGACACCAGCGGCACGGCGACAGCGGTGCCGGCATTTGGTTGGGACCTGACTAAAAACGCGCCGAAAACGTGATCGCGGATCCTGGCCGTGTTTCATGGCGGGCGTGTTTAAGTTACCCGCTCGCCGTGATCACACCGCGCGCCAGCGAAACACTTCCTACACAGAGAATTTTCCCAAGTATAGCCTGCGAGTCGCATTATGGCCCCGGACAACGCCAGAAACGAAATTGTTCCGTCGCTGCTAGATCGTCTGATCGATGACCACCCGGAACTCTCGCACGAGCCGCTGTCGAGCCGTTTTTATGACGTCCGCCAGCTTGAAGCCTCAGTGGCGCGCGATCTCGAAAGCATGCTCAACACGCGCCAGGAAAGACTTGAAGAATTGGCGGCCGAATTCGTCGAGACGGGCAAGTCGCTGCTGGCCTATGGTCTTCCAGATTTCACCACGTATAACCTATTGGCGCCCGACGATCGCAACCGGCTGCGCCGGGCAATCGAGAACGCGATCGCGAGATTCGAGCCGCGCCTTCAACGCGTGCGCGTGTCGATGGAGACGCCGAACCAGACCGACCATTCACTGCGTTTCAGAATCGAAGCGTTGTTGCGCGTCGATCCGGCAACCGAGCCGGTCACGTTCGACACTATCTTGCAACTGCAGACGCAAGAGTACACCGTCGCAAGGTAAACCCCGGGGCACGAATATCCTGCCCTCCAGGTATGAAAGACTACCGGATCGATGATTCAGGAAAAGTGGGAGGACCATCTGATGATGCTTTATGACGTCCTATATGATTTGGCGGTGGTCGGCGCGGGCAGCGTTGCCGCTTACTATCTAAACACGGTTGACCGCTCACGTTATGCGCACATCATCTGCATCGGTGGCGAGGATCCATGGGCCGGCACGCGCGGAGTCGATGCGTCCAAGCCCGAGAGTCCGGTTAATTTCATCAATCATACCGCTCCCATGATCGGCCATTTTGGCGACAACGTGCCGCCGACCAGCAGAACGCTTTACCGGCGCACCGATTTTGCCAAGGCTAACCGTGCAATCATCGACAGGTGCACCGAAAAATTTGAGCAGGGCATCGTAGACCATGTCGAATTGATGAGGTTGCCCCTCCAGATGCAATGGGGCAGCGGAAAGCACAATGGCTTTCGCTTGAGCGTTGGTACGCGGTTTTTTTATGCCAAGAAGGTCGTAATCGCGACTGGTGCGGGCGGCCATAGTGTCCCAAAGGAGGCCCAGCTAGCGCACCAGAGCCACCCCGAACGGGTCATGGACATGGACGAATTTGCGCGCAAAGCTCCGCAAATCAGCCCCAAAAACAACGTCACCGTGTTTGTTCTGGGTCCCAACGCTCCGGTCGACGCGGTGGAGCTAGCCCTGTTCGAGGGATTCAAGGTCGATTGGTTATTGGGCGACAGTGCCAAAGGCCCACAGCAACCGACGCTGCTTGGCACAGGACATCAGGTTTATGCGCTCGGCCAGCAAATGGGACAGAACAAACGCGAAATTCACTTCTGGCGGGACTCGCTGAAGGTCGCCGCCAGCGGGACACAGGTCGAAGTCAGTTTCAAGCCGGCGAACAACGCGACCGAGCAAACAATCGATGGCCATTATTTCGTCTATGGCATTGGTCAGGCGCAGAATGAGGGCGAAGCCAAAAAACTTATCAGCTTCGTTGACTCTAAAATTAGAGAAAGACTGGCGCCGCTTTACGATATCAATCAGCGCTTTGGCCCCGCCCACGAATCCGTACTGGGATTTGAACTGAATCGAACCCCGGAAGAAGAGAAGCTCGATCCTCTCTTGGGGTTTGAGATGATCGGGGCAATGACCGCACAGGTCATCAAGGCTCAAGATATTCCTCACAATTATCTGCGCGAGCTTGAGCGGCGTATTAAAGAGGTTGCCGATAAAGTCATTCCACACCTGATCGCCGATTCAAGCACCGATATTTTGACGACGCCCCTGAACCAACTAGCGAACCTGGGTGAAAGCACGGTCGAGGACAACCTGGATGCCGCCTTGTTCAAAATCGCGGGGGACTCCCCAAGCTGGAAGGAATACGCTCAGCCGCTGTGCGCGTTGCTCTTGAACTATGTTATCGCCGCCGAGTTCTTCAAAAAACGTACGAAGGTCACGGCCGAGGATCTGAACAAGGTCACCGCTAATATGACCACCTCGATACTACAATCTCCCCAACTCGGCGCGGGGCGCGCGACGACGGCTGCACAGAATGGTTTTGTGCCGAAGTATACTGCCAATGGCCAGGCCAATTTTGCACAGGACGACCGTACTATGCTGCGGGCCTATATTGCTGCTCATTTTCCCTTCGTCACTGAAAAGGACGCGCAAGCCTTCATCAACAAGGTGCTGCAGCAAAAGAAAAGCGTACCATGGGGCTTTGAGGAAGGTCCGAGCAACGATTTCGTGCGCGAATTGACCAACCTCAATGGCAAAAGTGTGGCACCTCTGACAAGGCCAAAAGTGTCGGGGACTGGCCAGACAAGTTTGGATAGGTTGGATTGATTCTTAATGACGATGAGAAACCTGTCAGGCGGGCGCCTGCCAATCCTGTAAAGCGAACCCGGATAAATCGTCGAGAGCCAGGGTGTGTAATGCTTTACCTTTCAAGAGCGCCTCAGGCACTTAGGTGTAAACGTGCGGAATAATAAGACGCAGCACTGATGGCCGACGAATTGCTCACATATTACG
>JBOHWM010000400.1:0-4924 GCA_050736555.1 Binataceae bacterium (SeqCode) | reverse complement strand
GTCGACGACTTCAGCCGCGAATGTCTGGCCACGGTGGTGGATACTTCACTGGGCGGCATGCGCGTGGTGCGCGAGCTGGACCGGCTAACTGCTGAGCGCGCGCTGCCACGGATGGTGGTTAGCGACAACGGGACCGAGCTCACCAGTTGCGCCGTGCTGCGCTGGGCCACCGGCCGACTGGAGTGGCGCTACATCGATCCCGGCAAGCCGGTGCGGAACGCCTTCGTCGAATCGTTCAACAGCAAACTGCGCGACGAGTGCCTCAACGAGCACGTGTTCCTCTCGCTCGCCGAAGCGCGCGAGACCATCGAAGCGTGGCGTTACGACTACAATCACCTGCGACCACACAGCAGCCTCGGCGCATTGACACCAACCGAGTTCGCCATGCTTAAACAACAGGAAGAGCAACCGCCCCACGAGGGCCAAAACCACGACCGACTCTACTTATGATCTGACGGGCATCGGGGGGCAGGCCAGTACTTGTGGAAACCTCTGCTTCGATCACAAGCGCCAGCTGGTAGGGCGAGCAGGACGTTCGATCCGTCGCGCGCAAGGGTTGAACCAGCTCGACGCCGCGCTTGAAGGGCCGAGTGCGGTTGGATCCATCGCTGCCAGTCGGCGTTTTGTGGATCTGCAATCTCAGTAAAGATGGCGGAGCTGGATAAAGACCGTGAAGCAGGTAGGGCGGAAGCCGCCGAATGTTCAAGACATCCTCGGTCAGCTAGTCCTTGGTGAGGTTCTTTGCAGCAATCCTTATGGGCGCTGCGAATAGAACAGAGGACCTTAGGTGTTTACGCAAACCATGCCTTGAGACCGTTCTGCCCGCATGTTACCGTCTTCAGGCTGTGAGCGGCCGGTATTGAAGAGACTCGGATGGGGGCTTTGCAGTCATCGGCATTTTAGCAACCGGATTTGGATTGACGCCAAGCGCCATTTGAGATCAAATCGTCCCTTTGCGTTCTGGCCAGCGCGCCCTTAGCTCAGCGGATTAGAGCAACAGACTACGGATCTGTGGGTCGGGGGTTCAAATCCCTCAGGGCGCGCCACGTTTTCCTGCGGCGGAATCCAATTCCGCAAAAGCGGTTGAATCAGCGCGTTTGCTCAAATCGTTTCCGGGCCGCCTTTACCGTTGGTTGATAATAAATCAGAAAAGGCTCCTCGGGATGCGTCATGGCGCCGGGCGTGGAAATTGTAAAACTTTCAGCCCAGCTAAACATCAGATTCCACGCTTTGTCTGGCCTGCTCAATCGAGCTTCGCACGAAAGCGTCAAGAATCGTTTGTTGGAGGCGGCTTGGAAGTCCCTGAGCATAGCGCGATTCAAGTGATGGTATGAAGTTTGCTCAATCGCAACCTCTGACCGCTGTGACTCTCAATAAGGCGGGCGGTCTTCGAACTGGTGCGCGTGCAACGGTTGCCAATCCGTGGTGGAGTTTCTGCTGCATCCCGGACTGTCGATTCACGTTGCCGCGTGCGAACTTTTAGAAGTGGCCATCAGTCGAATCGATGTTTGAGTTCGATAAATACGATCCGAAGTTACATCAGATCGGAGCTGCGTCTCCGCTCCGCGACTACGAATTCGAGTCGAACGTGACTGGAATCGCGTTGTTGCTCTGGGGTGAGCATTGCGTCGAATGCGCGGCGCCAGCTTGCTATCAAACCTGTGATTTATATCAGCCGCGCCTCGACTCACGTTGTCGCCGCTTCGCCTATGGTGCTTATAAGAATCGTGCCTTTAACTCTTTTCGCGGCTATGGAGTTGAAGTCTCATTCAAAAAGTGGGCAAAAATCGAAGCTTTTGGCAATACCGCCATTCTGCCCCTGCGATCTGTCCTACGTTGGGAACGGGCACTTGAACGTGGCGCGCCGCTCGCCAATGTGCTGGGCAAAGTAGTTCAGCGCTTTACCAACGGGCGCAATTGGGAGGAACTCACGTACATTGCGAGCGGTAAGCTCAGCCGCCGAATGCATCGGCACGGTGCCGGCGGAGTTCAACCCGACGCCTTTCTGCTTGAAATCTACAACCCAGGGATTGAAGAGGTACGTTTGCAGGTCATCTTCAGCCTATCGGCGGATGATGTCGCGCAAAACGGCCATCCGGCCCCAATTATTGCTCCAGCTGTAAAGACACTGTCATTGCCGCCAGGCTATTCGCGGCACGAATTCGGAGCAGACGACTTCCAGTGGATTTCGGACCGCGGTCTGCCGTTCAAGATCACCATGGTCCCGGAGGCGGATAACAATGCGCGCCTGGTGTTTCTTTCGGCTGATCTCGTGAAGTTCAAGCGTCGCCCCGCCGCGCCGAACAAAGTTGGAATCAAATGTGTGGTGTTCGACCTCGACAACACCGTGTGGAACGGGACGCTGGCCGAGGGGGACGAAGTGGTGATGCGGCCGGGATTAGCCGAATTGCTGAAATATTTCGATGAGCGTGGCACCGTGCTGAGTGTTGCCAGCAAGAACGATTTCGAGTCAGCTTTCGCGCGTCTCAGGGAATTCGGAATCGCCGACTTTTTTCTCTATCCACAAATCGACTGGCTGCCAAAGAGTCAGAAGATCAAAAGGCTCGCGCAAAGGCTCAATATCGGTCTCGATACCTTCGCTTTCGTCGACGACAACCCATTCGAACTGGAAGAAGTCGCGCGCGCGCTGCCACAAGTGACGTGCATTCATACTGATCAACTCGATGGGTTGAAAGAGGACGAGCGCTTCCAAGGCAGCGTTACGGAAGAATCTCGTCAGCGACGCCACTACTATCGTGATCAGATTTCCCGCGAAATCGACCAAGCGGACTTCGGCGACGACTATCTACGTTTTCTGCGTTCGTGTGCGATTAAACTGGAGATTGCGCCATACGGCGACGGCGATAAGGAACGCGTCGCGGAATTGGTGCAAAGGACAAATCAACTTAATTTTTCCGGACGCAAATATTCGCGCCTCGAACTGGAGCAGGTGATCGCCAATCCGCGGCTCGATAAATACGCGATCAAATGCGAGGACAAGTACGGATCTTACGGCACGGTCGGATTTTGCCTGGTTGAGCAGAGTGGTGAGGCATTGCGGATCGTCGACTTTATGCTCTCATGCCGCGTGCAGGGCAAATTTATCGAACAGGCCTTATTCGCCCATCTGATGAAGCATCACAACCGCGCCGGGGCATCAGCGGTGTGGGTCAATTTTATGCCGACTGAGCGCAACACACCGGCACGCGCAGTGCTTGAATCGTTGGGTTTCCGTGCATGCGATGCGGGATCGAACGGCTCCCAGGCCGGGGCAATTCTGGGTGATCCGCAGAAGCTCGCGTGCGATTTCATCAGCGTTAGTTGTGGCTTGGACGCCGTCACAAGCAAGGTGGCTGCGGTGTAGGGAGCCCATCCGCTTTGCGTAACCACGGTCATAAGCGGAAGGCGGATGCGCTTGGACCTGGGCGACGCCGGTTGGCGCGCGCGGTTCATTGCGCCATCAGCCTCGCCTTTTTTGGCGTTTCCGAGGCATGGCGTGGATTACGAATCATGTTGAGAATGCCGGTGCGAGGGACGGCGACGGTCGTCTATTATCATCAGGTGCCGTTGGCCGATCGCGCACGTTTCGCGCGGCAAATGGATCATTTGTTGCGCTGGACCAAGCCGGTTCGCGCCGATATCAACGCGCCGCTAGCGCCGGGTTCGCGCTCGGTCGCGGTGACGTTCGACGATGGATGGGTTAGTTTTGTCCAGAACGCGTTACCGGAACTTGAACGGCGCAAGATTCCGGCCACCGTCTTCATGATTACCGATTTCATGGGCGCAAAGATCGAAGCTGATTCCGATGAGCAGCTCATGTCAGCGGAGCAACTTAAAAGTGTTCCTGATAATCTCGTCACGGTTGGTTCGCATACATTGACTCATTGCAGGCTTACGAGCGTAGATGAGGACGAGGCGAAACGGCAACTCGTCGAATCCCGCGCGAAGCTTGAAAATTTGCTCGGGCGCAAAGTCGGGCTCGTTGCCTTTCCGTTTACCGAATACAATACGCACTTGCTCGAGCTGAGCCGTGAGGCCGGGTATTCCCGTGCGTTCACCGGGATGCCCTGTTTCGCCTTTTCCTGTCCGGGTGAATTTGAAACCGGGCGCGTGCGAGTTGATCCAACCGATTCGATGCTTGAATTTCATCTGAAATTAATGTGTGCATACCGCTGGATGCCATTGGCGATGGCCGCGAAAAGACGGCTGATGTCGAATATGCGCGGTGCTGCCCCAAGGACGCCGCCCGGAGCGGCACGCCCACGGTCGGCCTGAGCTGGCGACCATCTTTTGAAATCAATGGCGCGCGACACTACCATACTAACGACGGCGCGGCCGGTGGTCTTTTCACCATCGGCGGATGAGCACTATCACATCGGGCGTCCGCTTATTTTCGCCGCCGCGGTGCTGATATGCATCCCGGTAATCCTGGTGCTAAACGGCCATCCGACGCTGCCCGTGCTTGCGATCGGCGGTGCGGGCAGCGCAATTGTTTTGACCTGGGCGGTGAGCTACACGACTCGCCATACCGACTGGCTGATTCTGCCGCTTATCCTGATGGAGTTCATCATAGCGGCGGCGGTTCTAGGTAGCCGGGAGAGCGACAAATACCGTTCGCTTTTTCACTATTTTATTCTATTTATCTTTTGCCTGCCCGTTATACCGAAGCTGTATCGATCGAAGATCTTGTATCAGGGCGGTTACTTTCTTTATGTAATCTATTTCATATGGTGCCTGATAACCGTCATTTACTCACTTGATCCGGTATACTCGCTGGCTCGTCTGCTCACCGCTGTATTCGGATTGATCGCCGTCACCGCATGTACGCTGGAAGTGCGCAATGGCGACGACGCCACACGCGTCTTCGGCCATTTCGTCCTGGGATGCTCGATTCTGATAGGCATCGTCGCGGCCTCCCTGGTAT
>JBOHWM010000399.1:0-6178 GCA_050736555.1 Binataceae bacterium (SeqCode) | reverse complement strand
GCACCGTGTTGTGTGCGAATTTGGAGCAGGCGGGCGGTCATATGGGCAGGAGCCGCGGCCTCATCGGCCGTGAGCGGCTCTTGCCGGACAATGGAATGCTATTTATCAAAGGCCGGCTCGAACCCTTTATGTGGATGCACATGTTTTTCATGCGCTTTCCTATTGACCTGATGTTTCTTGACCGCGGCGATCGTGTGATCAGGATCAACCTGGGGCTGAAGCCCTGGCGGCTCTCGTCAATCGTGATCGGAGCTGACAAGGCGCTGGAGTTGGCCGTTGGTTCGGTGGTACGCAGCGATACTGCCGTGGGCGATCGGATTGTATTCGAACAAATTAGCCTGAGCTGACAAATTAGCGCATCAACGGCCATGGCCTTGTTGGACGGGTGCTCGAATCGCGGCGATGGCGGGCGTGCCTGCGACGACTAGTTATATTCGGCCTACAAATTGCTTCGTCCGATTCGCATGGCCGCGATAGTGGATACGAATCGGCTGACTTTGTTCGGAGATCGGCACTACATGCACTGCGACGCGGGGTCTTGGGAAATTTTTGAACGCAGCTCGCGAACTCGCCGCTCCCTTCACGGCGCACCTGTGCCACTGTGATTCGCCGAGGCGAAGAGTTTGCGTATCGCTTTACGACAGAGTCATTCAGGAGCGCTTCGTGCCTGGAATAATAAGGAGCAGGTTAGGATGATAGAGCCAAGAATAGCAATTGCTGATCGTGGTTGACACCTGCGATTTGCACCGCCTAGAATTGCATCGGAACGCGATAATTCTTCCATTGGCACGTTCGACTTGCTCTTGGGCGTTCGCAACATACGACGCGATGTGAATGGCTCATTGGCGTCGGAAAATGCGGAATTTTTCGCGATCAAAAGGGAGCTTTTTAGAGCCACATATGTCTTTGGCCGCTTGAGAATACCATGATTTGCAACTCCACTAGGTTTGCTCCCGTCTTACCGATTGAAGTGCATCGTTTCTGTCCGTTCGCACGGCTTCGTCCGCAATTGGCTGGCCCGAAATCGAGCCATATGAGGCTCAGTTCGATGCCGCGCTGACCCACGCTACCATCCCGCTGTTCACGTCTACCCGTCTGGCATGCTTGGGGGGAGAAGGGATAGATGAGGCGACCTATCATCTTTGTCTTATTGGCCGGCGTGGCCGCGCTGCTGGCGGCACTGGTGGTTTATTCGGCTTTGAAAAAACGCGAGTTCGAATTGCGCCAGGCCACGGCTCAAAATGTCGAGATAGTGGTCGCCGCTCACGACCTTACGATTGGCACCAAGCTCGACCCTGCCGCGGTGAAACTCGCTCGCTGGTCGCGCGACAGCCTTCCCCCAGGCGCCTTTACCAGCGTCGGCGCCGTGATGAACCAGTACACCAAAAGTGGCTTCGTCGAAAACGAGCCAATCGTAGCCGACCGGCTGTTCAACGGCGACAAGGACGCCGGGGTGATGCCGATGCTGATTCCGCCCGGTATGCGCGCGATTTCGGTGCCGGTCGACGAAGTCAGTGATGTAGCGGGATTCGTGCTGCCGCACGCTCACGTCGATGTCCTGGTGGCGTTGCAGGACAATGGCACTCCCGGTAATCAGCCGTTTTCCAAAATCGTACTGCAGGATGTCGAGGTGTTGGCGGTCGCACAGCAGATCGAAAAGATCAACGACAAGCCACAAGTCGTGAAGGTGGTCACCTTGTTGGTCACACCACAACAAGCGGAGCGCGTGGCACTCGCCAGCCGCGAGGGCAGCCTGCGCCTTGCGATGCGCAACTATGACGACAAAGAAATCGTGGAGACCAATGGAGTTGACGTCCAGCAGTTACTGCATGCCTACAGCGAGGCGGCAACCGCGCTGCCGGTCTCGCCGGTGCAACACCCCACCGTGCGTGTCCGCCCGCGGCGCTTGCCGCCGCCGGTCAAAGTTGAGGTGATGCGTAATGGGTGCACGGCCGAATCAATTACCTTCGTCCGCAGCGGTGGCGCGATGACGCCCGCGCCACCGGAGCAAACACCAGCCGCCACCTCGGATACCGCAAGACCGGAGAAGATCTCATCCGCCTTCGGACCCGCCGCCGCGATCAAGGCAAACGTATCGCTATCGTCATCCGATAGTCGCGGATTGGCGGCGGTGAATACCGGCGGAGGAACTGTTGGGCGTCCGATGGCGGTCTTTGACGGCCCACATGCGAGGACCATCGATATTCCATGAGCCATCAAAGCATTGGGCTGAGGCGGACCACATGAAGGTGCAATATGGAAGTGGACTGATGGCGTTATTGGCGTGTTCCGCACTGTTGATCTTTACCGGCATTGCCACTGCGGCGGACGGTTCTCCATCGGAGGTGCCGATAACGATCAACGCGGGCGAAACCTACGTCATCAAGAATCTCGCGCCGAACGGCACGCCCGCGGTGCATGTGGTGAAGAATCCCGACGCGTTGATTATTCACGCCGAGACACCCGGCCAACTGGTGTTGTTGGGAACTTCGGCGGGGACATGGACGATCACGGCCAACACCAGTGATGGCCAAAAGATTACCTATAACGTGACGGTTAATGCGGTTGGCAGTCCGTTCCTCCATCCGTTGGCCCCCGCCAAGGCGCCACGCGTGATGGGTGAGGGTTCCGCCAGCAGTTCGGACGTGGGGGGCGCCGGCGCACTGGACGCAGGCAGTGGGCCGGTTTCGCATCCATCGATCGGACCGGCGCATACGGCTGCGGACAATTCAACTGCCGGAGCGGAAGCAACCGCCGTCAGTTATATCGCGCCGGTAGCCGCAGCGCAGGCATCCGCGGGCGCCAATCAGCCCGCGGAGACGCCCGTGATGCCGAGCCAGCAAGCCTCCGGCGAAATCCCGCTGCGAAAATTCAAAAGCGATCCGTTGGCGCTGCGGCCGCCCTCCGCGATGGTGGTCAACGGCGGCCATCATTACCTGCCCAACGACGTTATCAGCCTGATGAAGGGCACGTCGGAGATTTTCGATTTCCCCCATCGCATCCGGCGCGTATCGATTGCCGATACTGACATTGCCGACCTGCAGGTGGTAACGCCCTACCAGATCAATCTGATCGGCCATAAGCCGGGCTTTACCACGCTCGCCGTGTGGGATGTGAACGGCACCTATCAGGAACGCGAGATTCGCGTCGATCCTTTCGGCAAGCAACAGGTACTGCTCAACGTCATCGTGGCCGAATTGAACAAAAGTCGCTTGGAGGCGCAGGGGATCAACTGGACCGCTTCGCTACCCAACTATAACGTTTCGCTGGTCAGCCTGGCGGGCGGTGTCGCAACCCCGTATACACCGACTTCCGCACTTACCACCAGTACCATCCTTGGTGCTGGCACACCCACGCAGACGTTGGTGCAAAGCACCGTGCAGGGCGCGTTGCCACCCGGCGGAATGCTGATTCCGCTGCTGCTGTCGCAAAACCTGAGCTACGGGCTTACCGCCGGTAACTCGAACGTGCAAACGCAGACTTTCTTTCAATTCATGGAACAGCACGGGTTGGCGAAAATCCTGGCCGAACCCCATCTGCTGGCCAACTCCGGTGAGAAGGCGCAATTCCTGTCGGGCGGCGAAATCCCCATCGTGATCGCGCAGGCGCTCAACACCTCGGTGGTTTTCAAGCAATTCGGCACTTCGGTTATTTTCGTGCCCACCGTCGTCGGCCGCAACGATATCGAGCTCGAAGTGGAACCCGAAGTATCAGAGCCCGACTATGCTCATGGGGTGCAGCTCTTCGGCTTTACCGTACCGGCCTTCGTCACCCGGCGCGCGCAGACCTGGGTACGGCTGAAAAACAATCAGACGCTGATAATCGCGGGCCTGATTCTTCATACCAAGACCTCGACGGTGGACAAAACGCCGTATCTTGGCGACATTCCGTACCTGGGCATGCTTTTCAAAAACACCGAATACCAGGATCAGGAAAGCGACCTGGTGATGAGTGTGACGCCGCAATTAGTGCGGGCGTTGCCGGAGAGCGGTGCGGTGGCGCTGCCAACCGATCGCCCACCGCTTAGTGAAAGCGAGATTCAAACGCACCGTCTGAGCGTGCCGGACGCAAGCCGTCCACGATTTTAATATGGCAGGTCTGACTAACATCGGCGGAGACAGACTCAGGTGCCGGTTTTAGCCAAGCCCGAGGCCAAGCGCGGAGCGCTACGAGTGCTGCTGATCGGCGAGGTGGACGAGCGCCGCGCGGAAGTCAAAGCCGCTCTCAACGACCTCGGCGATCCGCCGCTCGAAGTGGTCGAAGCCGGCCCCGCTCTAAATGGTTCGAGCAACGGTGTCGCGCCGCCCGACGTTACCATGGTGCTGTTCAACGGCGGTAATGAGCAGGCCGCGTTGGCCTATCTGCAAAGCGAGTCCGAACATCAGCCGCGCCCGGTCCTGTTTGCTTTGATGCATGAACGCTCGCCGGTGCTGATGCGCCGGGTGCTACGCGCCGGCGCCGACGAGTTGCTTTTTCTGCCGCTCGAAGCCGGCGACGCAGTGCGAGCGCTGCTCAAGATCAGTGAAACCCGCCGGAAGGCCGAGCGCCAGATGGGCGGCGTGATTTGTTCGTTGGTTAGCACCGTCGGCGGCGTCGGTGTTACCAGTCTGGCGGCCAACGTGGCGCTGGCCTTGCGCCAGGTGCTTGATAAACGGGTCGCGCTGGCGGACCTCGATTTGCAGACGGGGGGCTTGTCGGTGTTTCTCAATCTCGAAGCCGAGCGCACCATCATGCAGCTTTGCGAGTCCGACCGTAAGCTCGATTCGCTGCAACTCGAAGCGGCTTTGACCAAACATCCGTCGGGCGTGTACCTGCTCGCCGGTCCCAAACGAATCGAAGACAGCGAACTGGTTTCGGACAAAACCGTCGCCGCGGTGCTGGAGTTGATGCGTCAGCTTTTCGACTTCATCGTGGTGGATTGTGGCGGATATATCGACGAGAACGCGGTCGCGGTCTGGGAACGCTCCGACCATCTGCTTTACGTATTGGACCAATCGATCGGCGCGGCGCGCTGCGCCTGGCGTTTTCTCGACCTTTTCGGGCGCCTGGGCTTATCGGGGGTGGAACCGGCTTTCGTGCTGAGCCGCTACGTGCCGCATCATCCAATCAGCGAACAGCAGATTACGCATACGCTGGGGCGCCCGATTTATGCCAAGATCCCGCGTGATGAAAGGACCCTGGAGCGGATGCAACTGCGCGGACAGGATTTGTGGCAAGTGGGACCCGGCTCGCCGCTGGCGCGGGCGGTCGAGGATTTGGCACGCAAGCTGGCGGCCGGCGGTGAGCTGACGCTAGAGTCAGGCGGCGGTCTAATCGGGCGCCTGTGGTCCGCGTTGGGCCGCCGCGTCCTGGGATAAAAGCTCATGAAACTGGTCGAGCGCATCTCCACGCAAAAGCCCGAAAACGGCCAAACCGCTCCGCGAACCACCCTGATTGGCGCTACTCCACGGCGGCAGCGCGACGTGCTCGCCGACGGCTTTCAGCAACTCAAGCTGGCGGTGCATAACCGTCTGTTCGAGACCCTCGATGTCTCACGCTTGGAGAGCCTCGAAGCCAACATGGCTTCCACCAAGGTGATTCAGACGATTAGCGATATTCTCACCGAAGAGGGACGACTGCTGACCGAGAGCGACCGTGCGCGGCTGGTCGAGGAGATCAAAAATGAGTTGCTCGGCCTGGGGCCGCTCGAACCGTTGTTATGGGACGACAATGTCAGTGACATCCTGGTAAACGGCCCCAACCAGGTTTACGTTGAGCGGCAAGGCAAACTCTATCTGACTGACGTGCGTTTCAATGACGACCAGCATCTGATGCTGATCATCGACCGTATTGTGTCGCAGGTCGGACGGCGGGTTGACGAGGCATCGCCGATGGTCGATGCGCGTCTGCCCGACGGCTCGCGTATCAATGCGATCATTCCGCCCCTGGCGATCGATGGTCCTTCGCTGTCGATCCGGCGGTTCGGAAAAAAGCGCTACGACATCGGCGGCTTGGTCGACAAGGGCACCGTGACGTGGGAAATGGTCGAGTTCCTGATGGCGGTGGTACGCGCGCGCCTCAACATCCTGGTATGCGGCGGTACCGGCTCGGGAAAAACTGCCATGCTCAATTGTCTCTCGGCCTTCGTTCCCGAGAACGAGCGCATCGTTACCATCGAGGACTCCGCCGAGTTGTCGCT
>JBOHWM010000398.1:0-2624 GCA_050736555.1 Binataceae bacterium (SeqCode) | reverse complement strand
TCGACTAGCTCAGCGTCAGCCCAATGATATGCATCACATGGGAGAAACGGTATTGAAAGCAACCACGGCGCTTGACACCAAGCTTATCCATGATGGCGAACCGTCACCGCTGATCGAAGGCGCGGTGAGCATTCCGATCTTTCAGTCGGCGACCTTCGAATATCGCGGCGAGCGCGATTATCACGCGTTGCGCTACATCAGGCTTAACAACACGCCCAATCATATCGCGCTGCATCAGAAACTGGCGTCCGTGGAGAGCGCCGAGGAAGCACTGGTGGCGGCCAGCGGGATGGCGGCGATTTCAACCACGCTATTGGCGCTGCTTGGCGCGGGTGACCATCTGGTCGCGCAGGACTGTCTTTATGGTGGCACGCACGATCTCCTGACAGAGGAATTTCCGCGCCTGGGAATTGCGGTCGATTTTGTCAACGGTGACGAGCCCTCTTCATGGCCATCCACATTGCGTCCAAATACGCGCGCGATCTATTTCGAGACCATCTCGAATCCGCTCGTCCAGGTAGCGGATTTAAAAGCCGTCGTGGAGTTCGCGCGCGCCCACCAACTGGTTTCGATTATCGACAACACCTTCGCGAGCCCGGTCAATTTCCGCCCGCCAGAAATTGGTTTCGACCTTTCGCTGCATAGCTGCACCAAATACCTCAATGGCCACTCGGATATTGTTGCTGGTGCCGTGATCGGGCGCGGCGACCTGGTGCGGCGGATTCAACGCAAGCTCAACCACCTGGGCGGAGCGCTCGACCCCCACGCCTGTTTTTTGCTGCATCGCGGCATGAAGACTTTAGCGGTGCGCGTGCGCCATCAGAACCACAGCGCGATGGAAATCGCACGTTTTTTGGAAGCACATCCCGAAACCACGGCGGTGCATTATCCCGGCCTTGAACATCATCCTCGGCACGCGAGAGCCGCGGAATTGTTCGACGGCTTCGGCGGGATGATGAGCTTTGAGTTGCGCGGCGGTGTTGCAGCCGCCGAGAAGTTCATCCACAACGTCACGCTGCCGATTTGCGCGCCAAGCTTGGGCGGGGTCGAGAGCCTGATCACCCGGCCCGCTACAACTTCACACTCGGGAATGTCACCTGCACAACGGCAGCACGCAGGCATCGCCGATGGGCTCATCAGGTTTTCGGTCGGACTCGAGGCCCCTGATGATTTGATTGCCGATTTCGCTCACGCACTATCCGAGACCTGAGACCGAGTGTCGCCGCAATGGCCGCAATAGCTACCGGGTTCGAGAAAAGCCCCTCATTCGAATAAAAAGACGGGCCGGTATTGCGACCGGCCCGCCTGCGTTTCAATCTGGCGGTAGTCAGCCGCCGATATTGACTTAGCTCGATTGAATAATCTCGTAGATGGTCGAGTTGCCTCGCTGGACCAGCAGCAGGGCCGATTTTCCTTTTTTCTGGGCCTCTCTGGCCTGGTTGACGAACTGATCAACCGAATTCACTTTCTTACGATTGATCTCAAGGATCACGTCGCCCGGTTGCAAACCGGCTTCGGCCGCTGGCGAATCAGGCTTAACGGCGCGAACCACCACGCCTTTGTTGATATTCAGATGTAGTTGCTGCGCGATGTCGGGCGTCAACTCCTGCACTTGCAGACCCCAGTTGGTGGGTTCCTGAGGGCCTTGCGCGCTCGCGACCTGGGTTTCCTTGAGTTCGGCGATTTTGACGTTCAAGTTGACTGGCTTGTCATTGCGGATCACCTGGAGCTGTACTTCCTTGCCGATCGGTGTCATCGCCACCATCTCGGGCAATTCATGCTCGTCGTGCACCGTCTCACCATTGTATTTGACGATGACATCGCCGCGTTGGATACCCGCTCTGGAAGCCGGGCTGTCGCTTTCCACGCCCGCAACCAGCGCGCCCATCGGCGCCGACAAGCCAAACGACTTCGCCAGGTCGGGCGTGATTTCCTGGATCTCAACTCCGAGCCAGCCACGGATGACGCGGCCATGCGCCTTGAGTTGCTCCATCACATGTTTGGCCAGATCGATCGGAATGGCGAAGCCGATACCGGCGTTGCTACCCGTACTACTGTAGATCGCGGTATTAATCCCGATGACCTGACCCGAGGTGTTGAACAGCGGACCGCCCGAGTTGCCGGGATTAATCGAAGCGTCGGTCTGCAGGAAATTATCGTAATTACCGCCGAGGGCGCGCCCCTTTGCGCTGATAATGCCGGAGGTGACGGTCAGGCTGAACCCAAACGGGCTGCCGATCGCCATCACCCAATCTCCAACCTGGGTCTTGGTGGAATCGCCTAGCGCCGCTGCGGGTAGCGGCTGCTTGGTGTTAATCTTGATGAGCGCAAGGTCAGTCTTAGGATCCTTGCCGACCACCTTCGCGGTGAATTCCCGCTTGTCCATCAAGGTGACGTGAATTTGCTCCGCATGGCCGACCACATGATTGTTGGTAAGGATGTAGCCGTCGGGCGAGACAATCACGCCGGAGCCAAGGCCGTGCTCTTTGAACTGATGTGGCGTTCCAAAAAAATGTCGAAATTGTTGGAAGGGATTGTTGCTGAAGGGGGTACCGGGGCCGAAAGGGCTGCCGGGACCGAACGGACTCCCCTGCGGGCCTCCTCCTCCCTGGTCACCCTGATCG
>JBOHWM010000397.1:0-8591 GCA_050736555.1 Binataceae bacterium (SeqCode) | reverse complement strand
GATACGGTCGCCCTCGGAGAGCATCACGGCGCTTTGGATGGCGTGGCCGAATTCGCGCACATTGCCGGGCCAATCGTAGCGTTTGAGCGCGGCCAACGCGGCGCCCGCGATATAGCCGATGCGCTTGCCGAAGAGCCGGTTGTAGTGCTCGACGAAATGCGCCGCCAGCGCCTCCAGCGCCTCGCCGCGCTCGCGCAAGGGTGGCACCACCACCGCCGTCGCGCTCAGCCGGTAGTAGAGGTCGTCGCGGAACTGTCCGGCCTTGACCATCGCGCGCAAATCCCGGTTGGAGGCCGCGATCAAGCGGATATCCACCCGGTAGCTCTGCGCCGAACCGACCGGCTGCACCTCGTGCAACTCCACCGCGCGCAAGAGCTTGGGCTGCAGCCGCAACGGCAACTCGCCAATCTCGTCCAGGAACAGGGTCCCGCCATTGGCCGAGCGGAAATAGCCCAGGGTGTCCTCGCGCGCGTCGGTGAAAGCCCCGCGCACATGCCCGAACAACTGCGACTCCGCCAGCGCCTCCACCAGATTGGAGCAGTTAAACGTCACAAACGGCCCCTTCGGCGCCGGCCCCAGCGTATGCAGCGCACGCGCCACCAACTCCTTGCCGGTGCCCGACTCGCCATGGATCAGCACCGTCGCCTTGTACGGACCCAAGCGCGTGACCGTGCGCATCACCTTGCGCATCGCCACCGACCGCACCACCATCCCCCCCACATTCTCACTGCCCTCGCATAACGTCGCCACTTCAAACAATTCATCGTGTTGCGCGGCCACGTTCATCGATGAGTCAAAACCATTAAGATCCATTCGTTCGGAATCCAATGTCTGGCCTCAAGGTATACGCCGAACGGCATTCGAACGAATCGCTTCGGCGCGAATTTGGTTGCAATTAGTTGCGCGAGGCCATGAAGCAAGACGCAGACCACTGCGAGAGGGCGGCTACGATGCCGAATTCAGCCCGAATCTGCGGCCGCGTAGGCCAATGCTTCAATTTGGCTGACAAAAAGCTGACACCGCGCCACCACAATGGCGCAATCGTGCGGCGGAAACGATGGGACACCCGATTCGGTTAGACGCCGAGCAGATCAGCCAGGACCCGCGCCGGATGGTCGCGCGGATTAACCTGCTCATAAACCCGCGTGATTATCCCGTCCTCGCCGATCAGGAAGCTGATACGTTCGGGGTAGCGCGATTTAGGATCCTCACAAGCGCCGTAGGCAATTCCGATTTGATGGCTGGTATCGCTTAGCAGGAGGAAATCAAAACCATGCTTGCGCGCGAAAGCCGCATTATCCGCAACGGAGTCGAAGCTTATACCCATTACCTTTACGTCATTTTCCTCGTAATACTCGCGATGATCGCGGAAACCGCAGCCTTCGGCGGTGCATCCGGGCGTGCCCGCCTCGGGAAAGAACCACAAAAGCACCTTATGCCCGCGCAGGCTCGAAAGCGTCAACGGCTTACCTTCATTGGTGGTCGCGGTGAAATCGGGCGCAACGTCGCCTACTTTTGGTATCATTTTAGTGCTCGTCATGCATGATTAATTCAGCAGCAGGCGCAGACGTGCGATCATTTCCAGGCAGTTGGGCTCGCCCGGCTCAATCTCGAGCGCCTGCTCGAATTCTTCTATCGAGCGCAACACCATCCCTTGTGCGGCATAGAGACGGCCAAGGTTCATGTATGGGAAATGCCGTGGCTCGTAGCGCGGAGCGCGCTTGGCTCGCTCCAGCCATTCGACCGCCGCGTCCAATTCGCCCTTGTCGATCAGGTAAGCACCGATATCGTTATAAGGATTGCCGAAGGACGGATCGATTGCGATCGCACGCTTGCATTCTCCGATAGCGTCGTCGATACGCCCGAGAAAACGATAAGCCCATCCGCGAAAAGTATAAGCCTCGGCGGTCGGATAAAGCTCAATTGAACGCGTATACAGAGTGACCGCGCCGGCCAGGTCACCACGCATCTGATGAGCCGCGCCCTCATTCCATAGTTCCAGCGCGCGCTGCCGCTTGACCTCCTCGTCCGCCATACCCGATCGCTACGGCACCGGTCATTGCCGGTCAAGAGCGGCCTTCGCCCACTTCAATCTGGTTAATGCAACGTGCGCATCGCTTGAATGATGGCGGGAGCAATGATCACCAGCAGCATCGCCGGCAGGATAAACAGAACCAGGGGAAACAGAATCTTGATAGTACTCTTTTGCGCCGCCTCTTCCGCCTTAATTCTCCGCCGTATCCTCATCGCATCCGAACTGGAGCGCAACGCGGGTCCGATCTGCGCGCCGAGTTGCTCACTCTGAATCAGCGTGGCGGCTAGCGGGCGCACGTCCTCAACCGCCGTGCGATGAGCAAGATTGCGCAGCGCCTGCCCGAGGGTGAGTCCTGCCGCCGTCTCCCCTGCTACCAACGAAAGCTCACCGCCGATCTCCTGGCCCTGCCGCTGGGTTTCCTCGCCAACGACCTTTATCGCTTCGAACAAGCCCAGCCCGGCATCGACGCACACCACCAACAGGTCGAGTACATCGGATAATTCGCGAGCGATGGTCTTTTGTCGCCTGATAGCGCGTTTTTTGAGATAAAATGCCGGAGCGTAAGCGCCGATTGCCGCGCCCATCACCGCCGCCATCATCATTTGAGCGCCGTCCTTCAAAAATAGTCCGGCGATCAAGCCGAGTATCGTGCCGGCCATGATCGCGAGCAGGCGAACCGCCTGGAAGGTTCTTAGCGCGCTAGAACGCAGAAAGCCGGCGCGGACCAGCGTGGCGGTCAGCTTTTCAACCGCCCGCGTATGGTTTTTCGTTTGCGGCACGCGCGCCATCGCCCAGCGGAGCACCGTCCTGGTGAAGTTTTCCGGCGTGCCACCTTCGTTCGCCGGATCGACGTCGGCGGCGCGCAGTTTCATTGTCATTTCATCGAAACGGTCCTGGAACGCGCGCTGGCTGCCATAAAAGCCTACATAAAGCGAGGTCGCGGCGGCGCCCAACAGGCAGAAAATCGTCACGGCGGCGCCCAGCGGGGTCATCTCAGTAATCGACCTTTAAAATCCGCCGAATCGTCAGAAAGGCCATGAGATCCAGGCCGATCGCGATCTTCAAGGCGAGAATTCCACTCGGATCATGAAAGAGCATTTCGACGTAGCTCGGCTGCACCACGCTGAAGGCGGCGAGCACCACGATCGGCAGCAGGCCGACGATCATGCCGCTCATGCGCGACTGCGCCGTCATGCTTTGAATTTGCGCCTGCAAGCGTTGGCGTGTGCGCACGATCTCGGCCAGTCGGCCGATAATTTGCGCCAGACTGCTGCCAACTTCGCTTTGCACCTTCACTGCGATTACGAGCAGCCTGAGGTCTTCGTCCGGCACCCGTTTGAGCATCTCCTCGAACGCTCGCGGCAGGCTCATGCCGAGCCGTGCCTGTTCCAGCACCGTGCGCACCTCGCCGCTGATCGGATCGCTGAATTCCTGCATCAGCACCTGCAACGCGCGCAACAACGAGTGGCCGGCTTCGAGCGACGATTTGATCAAATCAAGGCCGAACGGCAATTGAATGGCGAAGGCTTTGAGCCGCCGTTTGCGCCGAAAGCGCACATACATAAACGGCAGCGTCGCCATTCCAACCCCCGCTCCCAATGCCAACAGCGGGTCGCCAAAAAAGGTCTCGCCGCCCGCCACGCCCGCGCCAAACAACAGGACCACGATGAGTAGCATCTCCGAGACGCGCACGTACAAACCCGCCTGCCACATGCCTTGTTCGAACCGCCGCAACAAGTGCATGCGGTAGAAAAAGCCGAGCATCTCAGTGTCATGGCGCGGGGGCCGGTTGGTGCGCACCAGCGTGTCATTTTCGTCGGCCGCGCGCGTGACTTGCTGGAGCAATTCGTAGGTGTGGCCGCTTTGCCGCCGGCTGCGGAAGATCACCAGGAAGATCGCGAGTACCAGCGCGAAAATGCTACTTGCGAGAAGAAGATCCATGCCGTTTTAGGATAACGCCGCGTTAGCGAACCTCTGCGCAAGCGCCTCGTGTCAGTCTGAGCGCAGCGAAGAACCCCGAAGTTCTGTCGATTTTGTCTTGTTTTTTCCGGGATTCTTCACTTCGCGGACTCCGTTCCTTTTGCGCAGATTTTCGTTAACGCGCCTCGGTGCGAGACAGGTGTGCGGGCTCCAGTTTGAAACCCGCCGTCTCGATCTGTTGCGCGTAGCTCGAACGAATCCCGGTGGGATGGAAATGCCCGCTCACGCGGCCGCTACCATCAACGCCGGTTCGCGTGAATTCGAACAGGTCCTGCATCATGATGGTCTCGCCTTCCATCCCGCTGATCTCGGAGATCTTCATCACTTTGCGGGTACCGTCCACCATCCGGCTGACATGCACTACGATATTCACCGCCGCCGCGATTTGCTGGCGCATGGCACGTTGCGGGATCGAGAACCCGCCCAGCAACATCATCATTTCCAGCCGGCCGATCGATTCGCGCGGACTGTTGGCGTGGATCGTCGCAATCGAGCCGTCATGGCCAGTGGACATCGCCTGCAACATGTCGAACACTTCGGCTCCGCGCACCTCGCCCAGGATAATCCGGTCCGGGCGCATCCGGAGACAGTTCTTGACCAGGTCGCGCTGAGTGATTTCGCCTTTGCCCTCGAGATTGGCCGGCCGCGTTTCCAGCCGTACCACGTGCGGCTGCTGCAACATCAACTCGGCGGAATCCTCAATCGTGACGATCCGCTCGTTTTCAGGCACGAAGGCGGACAGGCAATTGAGCATGGTGGTTTTGCCCGAACCGGTGCCACCGCACACGATAATATTCAGGCGCGCGCGTACCACCGCGCGCAGAAAATCGACCATCTCGTGCGTGATACTCGCCTTTTCAACCAGCGCCTCGATATCGTAGCGGCGCTTGCCAAAACGCCGAATCGACAGCGCCGGACCGTCGAGCGCAAGCGGCGCGATGATCGCGTTGATGCGCGAGCCGTCGCGCAACCGCGCGTCCACCATGGGCGAGGCCTCATCCACGCGCCGCCCCACCTGCGAGACAATCCGATCAATGATCAGCATCAAATGCTGGTCGTCCTGGAAGCTGACGCCGGCCCGTTGCAGCTTGCCGCGCTTCTCGACATAGACCTGCGCGTGGCCGTTAACCAGTATGTCGGTAATCTCGTCGTCGTGTAACAATGGCTCGAGTGGCCCCAATCCGAGCAATTCGTTCTTGATTTCACTGACCAGCCGCGCGCGATCGAGGTCGGTCAGCAGGCGCCCTTCGTCGTCCAGCGTGTCATTGATCGCGCCGGTGACTTTGGTCGCGACCATCGACGGCTCCAGTGCGTCGAGCTTGGAAATATCGACGGTTTCGAGCAGGCGGTTATGTACTTTGATTTTGAGCCGCCGCGAATTTTCGGCCAATTGATCGTGGCGCTTGTAGACGCCGCCAATCAGCGAGCCAGCCGTTTCAGGCGCGGCGCCATTGCCGGTTTTTTGCTGTGACAGCCGATCGACCAGTCTCATCGATTTCGTTTTCTCAAACCGGCGGCGCCGGCCCGCGTTTCATTCGTTAAAGGCAATCCCTTTGGCAGCGTGCTGAAAAATGCGAGGCCATCGGAATTGAATGCGTAACTAGGTTCAACACCCCGCGTGAAAGCATTTTCAACGCCGCTCGCGTACTCGCCTGCTCGGCTCCACTTCGTTCCTGATGCTTCTCTCCCGCTCTTTTGCGGGGGAGAACGAGACGGGACGCAGGCTGCGCTTTCCCTGCTTAGGGAATCTCCGCACAAGCTCCCTTGTCATTCTGAACGGAGTCTGTGAAGTGAAGAATCCCGGAAAAAAAGAATCGGAAACACAGAGCAATCCGGCATTGTTCACTATGCTCGGAATGACGGAACCACACTTGTGCAGAGGTTCCCTAGGCGTGCGCGCCGAGCGCGTCCAACAGACGCGCCTTCAAACCCGCGCGCCGTGACACCGGCGTTCGCTTCAACGCCAGCCGCCGCGCCAGATCTTCGGTCGCACGCATCATCGCCGAGTTGCCCTGCCTGGACTCCTGACCGCGCACCTGCGCGCGTTCAACCGCACGGCCGTCGGATGGAATACGCGCGAAAATGCGGCCGGGCAGAACCCCGCCAAGCTGATCGAGCGAAATAACACTGCGCGTGTCATGGCGGTTGAGTACCGGGAGCGGATCGCTTTCACGCAGTCTCAAACGCCGGAACATTTCGAAAAAGCGCGTCGCCGTGCGCGCGGCCGTCAAGGCATGATCGAACACGTACAGCACCTCGTCCGAATGCTCCCAAGCGGCGATCACCTTGTCGTCCACACGCCGGCCGCAATCGACCACGACAAAGTCAAACAGTTGCCGCATCAGCGCCAGCACTGTCCCGACCATTTCGCCGTTGAGCCGTTCGGAGTCTTCGATCTGGCGTGGTGCCGCCAGCAAATACAATCCTGAACCATGCTTGGTTAAGGCCGCTTCAAGCCGGATTGAATCGAGCCGCTTGGCGTCGTCCAACGCCGTGATCGATTGCCGCGGATCGAGCCCTAGGAACATCCCGAGCCCGCCGCTCTGCAGCGCCAAATCGACCAGCCCCACCCGCCTGTCGGCTTGACCGCGCAGCGCCAGCGCCAGATTCCCGCTTACGGTGGTGACGCCGGCGCCGCCAGTCAAACTCGCCACGGAATAAACCACCCCAGCACCACCTCCGCGCCGCTCCATCCGATGGCGCGCTTCGCTCACTTTGAGCAACGTGCGCGCCACCTCCGCCTCCTCCAACGGCATGAACATCAACTCATCGGCGCCGGCGCGCAACGCTCGCCGCATCAGCGGCGCCGCTCGCTCCGGCAACAGGCCGCATAACGCGGGCCGCGGCATCCGTTGCGCTTGGGCCTGCAGATAACCGAGTGAAGCCGCCTCGTTAGCCTCGAACACCACCATCGCAAGGTCCGGCGGCACCACCGTTTCCGCCGCCGCTTCAGCCGGCGTCAGTTCCATCACCTCCAGAGGCGGCACTTCCGCCAGCGCCGCCAAAGCCTCTCTCACCGCCTGCCGTGCCGCCTCGTTCTCGCCCACGATCTGGATGCGTAAGGTGTTACTCGCCGCCGATCGTGAAGCAAAGCCTGCCATTGTCAACGCTCAACTTCCCGGTTCATCTCGCAGCCGTGATTAATGATCCCCCCACACAAAACTGGTTCAATCCATTACGCGGGGACGAGGTCCGCGTTGATCGACCCGACGAGCGCCTTGATGTCGGTTCCCATGAGGCTGTAAGTGCCGTACACAGCGACGGCGATAGCGGCCATGATCAAGGCGTACTCGGTCATGGTCTGTCCTTGCGACAAATCACGCCGCATTAGCGAGGTGGTTTTTTCACGCAATCTCAAGTAGATTCTCGCGGTCCAGTTCATTCAGTTTCCTCCTGTCACATTAGCTCTAAACAATTCAGACACCCTGACGCTTGGTTAAATTGCTATCGCGAAGCGCCTCGGTGGCGTGATCGAAATGCTGAAATGACTATCGCGTTTGCTCATCAGACCAACGTTGACTAGGATTGCCGCGCATAAGGCGGATTTGTTGCCCGCTCAGCACAAAACCGTTGCATCCGACGTGAACCTTCTTCATGTAGTTGAATGCGGTATTTAGCAAACTCTCGAATTTCGCCATTATCGCCTGATGTCTTCACCTGACTCTTGCGAAACGGGTGAATTGCAGAGTCCATGCCATCTTCATATTGTTATTCCAGCTATACTTTTTTGTATCAAGCCAACGAGCATCAAGTAGACATGTTCCAATCTGCGTCTTGATGTGAGACAGGAACTTCGTCAGTGCTCACTTATGAATCATAAGTTTGGCGAAATCTCTGAAATCGTCGACGTTCACGTCGATACACTTTGATCAACGCTTAAATCACATTTGAGCTGATCCAAGAGACGCCAACGCAAGCAATAGCGGCGGCGGTGGCGGGACGGGCAAACAATTAATCGAGAACTACTTAAAATAAATGGCGCGATGAATAGACACACGGTAGGAATTCGTCAAAATATATAGGTAACGGATCACCGACCAATCCTGTCCGTCCCCGAACCCTGATGGTCACGACCTTGACGCGTTCGCGCTTTCATTATTTTCATCTACAAGCTGACTTTTTTGGGCGCGCTATGCGCCCGGAGGTAAGTATGTATAGACCAGGGAAAGTCAAAGGTATTGCCACGCCAATCCCATTAGGATTGGCTGCATTCGGCGCCACCACATTCCTGATAGGCTTCGGCGTGATCTTCGAGGCTCAGGCGGCTTGGACACCGTATTTCGCTCAGGCGCTGATGTTTGGTGGATTGGCGGAATTCCTCGCTGGCATCTGGAGCTTCGCCTATGGTGACGCGCTCGCGGCCACCATGTTTTCATTCGTGGGCGTATTTTACGGATGGATCGCCTTGAGCCATATGAGCTTTATCGCATCGGCTCATGGCGCGGCACCGGCCTTCGGTCTACTCAGCGTCAGCACCGCGATGGTGTTCGTGGTGACCGGATTCGTCATGCTGTATCTGTGGTTCGCCTCGTTTAGCCAATCGGCCACGTTCAACGCGACCTTGGCGACCTTCTTT
>JBOHWM010000396.1:0-6844 GCA_050736555.1 Binataceae bacterium (SeqCode) | reverse complement strand
GATCGGTACCCGCGGGCCTGGAGAAACTCAGCTCGAAGTTGACCGGCGCCGCGTGCGCGAACGGCTTACAAGATTGCGGATGCGGCTACGCCAAGTGGAACGCACCCGTGCCATCCAGCGTCAGCGGCGCCTGGAAGTGCCCTATCCCACCGTCGCACTTGTCGGCTATACCAACTCCGGCAAATCGACCCTGATGAACGCACTGACCGGCGCCGAGGTGGAAGTCGCCGATCGTCCTTTTTCGACCTTGGATCCCACCATTCGGCGGCTCAGGCTTCCCGGTAAAATCCAGGTGATGCTGGCCGATACGGTCGGCTTTATCCATCGTCTGCCGCATATGCTGGTCGACGCGTTCAAGGCCACGCTCGAAGAAGTGCGAACCGCCAATCTTTTGCTTCACGTGGTCGACGCGAGTTCGCCACTAATGACCGAGCGGATAGAGGTGGTGGATCGGGTGTTGGAAGAAATCGGCGCGGGCGCGACGCCGCGCCTGCTCGTGATGAACAAAGCCGACCTGTTGCACGACACCAATCCGCATCGCTTCGCGAGCGTCCTTATTTCGGCGCTGCGGGGCGAAGGATTGGACCATCTGCTCGATCGTATCGCCGAAAATTTCAGCGGCTTGCGCGAAGAGGTTGGAGTGATGCTGCCGGCCGGACGCGGCGATCTGATCGCGATGGCACGGCGCGACGGCGAGGTGCTAAGCGAGGAATATAGGGACGGTGTGGTGGCTATGCGCGCGCGGGTGAGCGCGCCGGTAGCCGGACGCTTGCGTAAAGCGGCACTCGGCACAAGCTGAGTCACAATTTCAAGTTCAGATGGCGAACCTTTCGATCCAGCCGGCGCCGCAGCCGCCTCAGGCCAAGGGGCTTTCGCTTGGACATCTGCTCAATATACCCAACATCCTCACCTTGGCGCGGTTATTCTCGATCCCGATTTTCCTGGCTCTGCTAAGCCAACATCGCTACACCGACGGTCTCTACCTGTTTTGTCTGGCGGCCCTGACCGACGCGCTCGACGGCACTGTTGCACGTTGGTTTGACGCGAAAACCGAACTCGGCGCCTTTCTCGATCCATTCGCCGACAAGCTCATGCTGGTGAGTGCGTTTGTCGTACTCACTATCGACGGTTCGCTGCCCGGATGGCTGCTGGGTGTCGCCCTGATTCGCGATACCGTAATTGTCTTCGGATATTTCATGCTGTCGTTCTTAACCGGGGAGCGCGTGCCGGTGCGGCCCAGCTACCTGGGAAAAGCGACGACCTGCTTACAGATTGCGTGCGTGATCGGAGCGCTGGCGCGCATCGACGCCAGTTGGCCGGTGGGCTGGGAGATACTCCTCTACGTCACGGTTGGTGTGACGGCGCTTTCGGGACTGCACTATGCCTATCGTGGGTTGGCGTGGCTGAGTTCACGCGAACCCGAAATGTTTGAATAATGTGGCTCCGCTGAATTGCTCCAACGGAATGACAAGCTCATTCTGTCATTTCGAGCGGCCGCTCCCAGCGCGAGAAACTACGCGGAACGATTATTCTTCCCATGCTCCGCGCCGCTCCATTAATGTGCTCGCTTCGCCTGCGGCTCCGCTAGAGTAGTTGGCGCGTCCAAATCATCTTCGATGCGGATTTGGGCGCGTCAGGAGATTGACGCTAATCGGGCCAACTCATGCTGAAGCTGGGCCGCGCCTTCATCCTTTCCCACCAGGCTTTCAAGTTCGGAAAATCATCCGGCAACGGGAAGCCGGCACGCTCCAAATTGGCCAAGGGCGGAATGAGCGAGATATCGGCCAAGCTGAACTCATCGGCGAAGAATTGGCGGCCTCTAAGCTCGCGGTCGAAGTATGCGAAATGTTCGCGCGCCTCACGCTCGCCTTCCGCGATTCTCGCGCGATCCCGTTGCGCTTCGGGCTTGCGCATCTGCGAAAAAATCTTGAACAGCGACGGCATCAGGTAGGCGTCCGCATAATCCTCGAAGGCGCGGGCGCGGGCTCGTTTGACAGGATCTCGAGGAAGCAGCGGTGCCTGGTGGAATTTATCCTCGAGATACTCATTGATGATGGTCGAGTCGTGTACGATGACTCCCTCATCAATCAATGCGGGAACTTTGCCGACGGGGTTTATCGCCAGATATTCAGGCTTCTTGTGCTCGCCGGAGGGCAAATCGAGCCAAGTCGTCTCCCATTTGAGCCCTTTTTCCAAAAGGGCTATGCGCGTCTTGCGCGCGTACGGTCACGGCCTGTAGTCGAACATTTTCAGCATTGGAATACTCCTTGATAAACCGGGGTGATCATCTCGGCGAATTTACTACGCCCACTCTCTCAATTGATCACAGCGTCTTTGCGCAGTTCCTCGATCTGGGCGCGCGGAATCCCAGCCTCGCGTAATACTTCCTCGGTATGCTCGCCAAGTTTGGGCGGTATCCGCCACATCCGCGCGGGTGTTTCGCTGAATCGCGCACCGTTATTGACGGTTCTCACGGTCCCGGCCACGGGATGCTCATAAACTAGGAAATTCTCGTTCGCCGTCACTTCCGGATCGGCGAAGAGCGTTTCATAGCTGTGAACTGGACCGCCGGGTACATCGGCCTCTTCAAGCATTTTTAGCCAATGAGCGCTGTCATGTTCGGGAAAGAGCCGGGCAATGCCACGCAACACGCCACGCATCCGCTCAGCCCGATCCTCGACCTGCCACCATTCCGGATGGCCACAGCCCTTGCACAGCCGATCCCATTGTTCATCGGTGAACGGCGCAATCGTGACCCATCCGTCACTGGTGCGGAACGGATCAAGGCTGCCGCTCTTCGGCACCTGGTTCTTGTATTCGTCTTCGGGGATGAAAGTATAGCCGCCATAGACCGAATCGTTGGCGGTGAAAGTCAACATTGCTTCGATCATCGGCACGCGGATGTACTGCCCGACACCGCGATTGCGCACGGCATGGAGTGCGCTCACCACACTCAGCGCGGCCGTGATACCGCTGACTTTATCGGCCAGTGCCATTTTGACCGCGGTGGGTTTGCCTTCGCGTCCGCCCTGTATCGCCGCCATCCCGGTGAATCCCTGAATCACCGGATCATAGGCCGGAAAGTTCGCATAGGGACCCTTTGGGCCGAAGCCGCAGATTGAGCAATAGACGATTTTCGGATTGAGGCGGCGAATATCCGCATAACCGATACCGAGCCGGTCAGCTACGCCAGGCCGGTTGTTTTCGACCATGGCGTCGCATTTGACCGCGAGCATCCGCACCAAGTCGCGCCCGCGTTCGTTCTTGAGATCGATCATCACGCTGCGTTTGTTGCGGTTGAAATTAAGGTAATTGGCGGTTACGCCATTGCGGCGCGGCCGTCCGATTCGCCGCGTCGAGTCGCCTTCAGGCGGTTCGACCTTGATAATGTCGGCGCCAAAATCGCCCAGTAGCATCGTGCAAAAAGGTCCCGAAACCACCTGGGTCAAATCCAGGATACGAAATCCGGCCAGTGGTCCTTCTGCCATCGTTTATCCTCGCGCGCGATTTCCTGACGCGCTATTTTCTCACTCGCCCGCTTCCCCGCGCCAATCAAACAAAACCCGCTGGTGGATACTACCATCGGCGATGCGAACAACGCCAAAGCTGCGTACCCGATCGGGGGGAGCGTGGTCGAAGTCAGCCCTGCATGTTTAATTTTAGGCGCAGGCCAGCGGTCCAGGCGAATATTGACTCTTTCACTACGCGATTCTTGCGTTCAAGCTTTCTGAATTTGTCTTGTTTGGCATTGCGAATCCGACTGCGGCTCGATTCGCTAAGATGGCGGTTCATTAACCAAACGTGCATTCGCAAGCGCGGGTAATTCAAGCCGTACGCGCTCCAGATATTCCATATCAAGTGGAGCCACGACCACGCCCTCTTGTTCCGAGGCGCGTGCCAGCACTCTTCCCCACGGGTCGACAATCATCGAATTGCCGTAGTCGCTAAAGCCGTGGACGTTGGGGCCAAATTGAGCGGCGGCCATCACGTAGCATTGATTCTCGATCGCGCGGGCGCGCATCAGAACGTCCCAATGGGCCTCGCCAGTGTGAAACGTAAACGCACTCGGAATCGCGATAATCCTCGCGCCCGCAAACGCCAGCCGCCGATAGAGTTCGGGGAATCGCACGTCATAACAGATGCTGAGGCCAACCGTGCCCAAACTGGTCGGAGCACAGACCACTTCGCTGCCGCTCAACTTGGCGTCCGACTCCTTTACGGTCACGCGCCCCGGCAAATCCACATCGAACAGATGGATTTTGCGATAGACCGCCAGGCGCGAGCCTTCCGGACCAAACAACACCGATGTGTTATAGCGTTTGCTCTGCCCATCGGCATGCTCGGTGATCGAACCGGCTACCAGATGAATCTCCAGCTCCCGCGCCAGCCCTGCCATCAGCGCGAGGCTTTCGCCTTCCAAACTTTCGGCCGCACGCGCCTCGTCGCCGCGCTTGCCCCGCCAGTTGAAGGTTTCAGGTAAACTCACGATCGCGGCACCACGCGCCGCGGCAAGCCGGATCAAGCGTTCGGCCTTTTCCAAATTGGCGGGCTTGTCACTGCCGCTGCTCATCTGGATAACGGCTGCGAGGAAAGTCATATTCTCAGCTCCGTTTTTAATAGCGCGGCGTTGCCGGGTCCACGGTTAACGACCACGCATCGATTCCACCGCTGAGGTTCAACACGTGTTGAAAACCCATCTGCGCCAGATGCATCGCGACCTGCATACTGCGAACCCCGTGGTGGCATACCACCACGGTTTCGCCGTTGGGGTTGAGTTCAGCCAAGCGCGACGGTATCTCATCCATCGGGATTCTCACTGCACCGACGAATTCGGCCAGCTCGATTTCACCAGGTTCACGCACGTCGATTACCGTTAACTGGTCGCCGCGGTCGAGCCGGCGTTTGAGTTCAAGCGGTTCGATTTCGCCGATTTCCATCAAAAATCCCATAAGTACCCGCGATTGTGCGGCTTCATCGCCGCGATCGATAATCAATCTTGGTGGCCAATTTAAATCATGTCAACGAAGGCTTCTTACGAACCATCAGCAGCGACGACAATGCGGGATCACGATCTGATGCGGGCGGCGTTGGAGCAGGCGCAGCGCGCAGCCGCTGATAATGAGGTGCCAGTCGGCGCCGTTGTTGTACAAAATGGAAATATTCTTGCCGTCGCGCATAATCGCCCGCTCTCGCTCATCGACCCGACCGCCCATGCGGAGGTCCTCGCGATTCGCGCGGCGGCGGCGCACATCGGCGCATGCCGTCTGACGGACGCGGCAATCTACGTCACAATTGAGCCGTGCGTGATGTGCATCGGTGCGATCATCCACGCGCGTATTGCTCAGATTTATTATGGAGCGCGCGACGACAAGGCCGGCGCACTCGGCTCGGTTTACGATATTGGACGCGACGGCCGGCTCAATCATCGGGTCGAAGTTCATGGGGGTCTGCTCGCGCTCGAGTGCGGCGAGGTCCTCAGTCAATTCTTTGCGTCCCGCCGTTGAAAGACAAATATGGGAAAGGGCGTTGGACAAAACGTCATCTCGATTTCGCCGACCTTCAGATTTTCAGAAAGATCTCGCGCGTTCCTTCAACTGTCAGCTTACTCACCGCGCTCACTTTGTCACTGAACTGTGCCAAGGTTGATAACTCGCTGGAACCGAGATCGACCAACACCGCGAAAATCGAAAATTGGAGTTCATCTTTGCGACGGCGCAGCGCTGTCAACCATTGTGGCGAGACCTGGCATTCACCGTCGGTAATGATCACGATGTCGCCACGCTTCAACTTCTTATCCGTAAGTAATTCGACCGCGGCGTCAATGGGGGTTTCGAAATCGGTGCCGCCCCCGGGAAAGTACTCGGCCATATCGAGTACCTTAGGCAATTCCGGCTGATAGCGCCGTTCACGATTGAGGTCGAGCACCTTGAGGTTTTCCGGCCCGGAAGAGAATAGCACGGCCCGGAAAAGCCGGCGCTGCCTGCGCGCGATATCCATCAAGGTCAGGCTCACAGCCTTGGCCCAAAGCTCTTTTTCGCCCTGCATCGAGGAACTCACATCGATGCAAACGATCATCGGTCCCTTGCCGCGCTGTTCATCGCCGCGCAATTGATATTGCAGCACCGCGCCTTCGAGCAGACGCCGCCTGAAATCGAGCGTGAGCACGGGATGATGAAGGGCGATCAACTCAGCCGGAATCAGCCGGCCCAGATCGGCGCCACGGTCGACGTCATAGGCTTCGGCGGCGCCCCGCTCCAACGTCTTGCGACGGAGCGCGCGCGCGTCCTGTTTGAAGCGCCCCACCAGGCGCGCCAGCTCGCCAATCTTCTTATTGCGCGCCAAACGCTGCCCCAATTCGAGCCGCTCGCCGGCGGACATCCGTCCGCTCTGGTCGAATTCGCGGCTGAAGTCGTGCGTGTCGGCGGCGACACGGTCGATTTCCTCGGCAAGCGCCGCGCTGTGGAGTTGCATCCGCTTGAGCTCGCCACGGTCGCCATGTTTCAGTTGGTCGTCCAGCAGGCGGGCCTTCTGATTGAGCCTCGCTTCCGCCACTTGCGCAGCGCGTGCGGCGGCGTCCTTGAGCTCATCGATTCTTTTTTTAATCCGCGCCTGCTCTTCCGATGTTCCTTCGCGCTGGGCCGCGTCATCGCGCGGCTGTTGTTGTTCCGATAATTCGGCAGCATTCTTGAGCGCAGCGGCCCGTTCCACCAATTCCTGCTCTTGATGCTCCAGGTCTTTAAGGTCGAGCATCTCGGCGCGATTGACGAGGTTTTCCGCGCGCAGCATTTCAAGCATCCGCTCGCCCAAAACCAGCGCCGCGATCACGGATTTGTCCTCTTCGAGC
>JBOHWM010000395.1:0-2703 GCA_050736555.1 Binataceae bacterium (SeqCode) | reverse complement strand
GAACACCTTCGCGATCGCTCGTTTTGGGTTTTTCTTGCCCATATATCTTTAGATATATGGGCATCGCGACCGGCTTTGCGGGATCCTAACCCACATCCTTACTCGTAGACAGTTGAGACTTTCGGGTGTGAGGAGCCGCCGTCGATGGTCAGCGTCACGCCGGTGGTGAAGCTCGCCGCCGGGCTGGCGAAATAGAGCGCCGCGCCCACCACCTCTTCCGGTTCACCGGCGCGCTGCAGTGGGAATGTTTCTTTGGCGCGACGCGTGAAATCGGCTGTGCGTGACCATCCCTTGGAAATATCCGTATGAAACGGTCCGCACATGATGCAGTTCACGCGCACCTTGGGACCGTATTCCTTCGCGTGAGCCACCGTCATGATGTTGAGGCCGGCCTTGGCCGCCGCGTACGGCGCGGTCTCGGGATTGGGCTGAATCGACGCGGTCGAGGAAATGTTGATAATCGCGCCGCCCTCGCCCGCCACCATGCGCGAGCCAAACAGCGCCGACAGGCGAAAGGGACCCCTCAGGTTCACCGCCATTATTTTGTCGAACAAATCCTCGCTGGTGTCGAGTGATGAAGGCGCCAGTGGCGACAGGCCAGCGTTGTTGATCAGCACGTCGGCGCGGCCCCAGCGCGTGTACACCTCATCGGCGAGGCGGTTGCAGTCCGCCCATTTGCCCACATGGATCGAATGGGCGGAGCCGTCGGCGCTAAGCGCGCGGATTTCCTCGACCGCGGCCTCGCATGAATCGAGTTTGCGGCTGGCGACCGCAACGTTCGCTCCCGCCGCCGCGAAGCCCAGCGCCATCGCGTGTCCGATCCCGCGGCTGCCGCCAGTAATCACCACGACCTTGCCGGAGAAGTCGTATTCAATCGCCTTGACCGTCATTGCGCAGCAACCTCACGCTCGATCATATTGCCGTACTTTTTGATCGCGGCTTCGCGCAGGGCGGGAATATGGGTGGTCGGAAACAAGCCGCTGGTGGCGCGATAGTCGCGCAGGACCTGGCGCGCCAGCGTGATCTTGTGGACTTCGGTCGGTCCGTCCGCCAGGCCCATCACGAAACTCTCCATCACCTGATCGACGAAGGGCATCTCCGGCGTCACTCCGAGCGAGCCGTGAATCTGCAAGGCGCGCACGGCGACATCGTGAAACACCTTGGGCATCTGCGCCTTGACCGCCGCGATATCCTTGCGGACCTTGAGATAATCCTTGTACTTGTCGATGCGCCAGGCGGTGCGCAGCACCAGCAAACGGAACTGTTCGATATCGATCCACGAATCCGCGATCTTCTCTTGCACCATCTGCTTGTCGGCCAGCTTCGAACCCTGCGTGCTGCGCGACAGAGCGCGCTCACACATCTGGTCGAAGGCTTTGCGTACCTGTCCCACCGTGCGCATCGCATGATGAATGCGGCCGCCGCTGAGCCGCGTCTGCAGCACCACGAACCCGTCGCCACGTGGTCCCAGCAGGTGGTCTTTGGGCACGTGCACGTCCTGGTAACGAACGTAGGCGTGGGTACCTTCCTCCTCATGGCCGACGCCGACGCTGCGCACGATATTAACCCCCGGCGTATTGGTGGGCACGATAAAGGTGGACAGCCGCTTATACGGCGGCGCCTCCGGATCGGTGACTACCATCGCGATTAGAAAGGATGAGTAACGCGCGTTGGAAGAAAACCACTTCTCGCCGTTGATCACCCAGTTATCGCCATGCAGTTCCGCATGCGTGGTAAAAACCTTGGGATCGGCGCCGCCGTGCGGCTCGGTCATCGAGAAGCACGAGACGATCTCGTTGTCGAGCAGCGGCTGCAGGAATTCTTTCTTCTGTTCAGGCGTGCCGTACTTGGCCAGGATTTCCGCGTTGCCGGAATCCGGCGCCTGACAACCAAAGATGGTCGGCGCGAAGCGTGAACGACCTAGGATTTCATTCATCAAGGCCAGCTTGAGCTGCCCATAACCCTGGCCGCCCAATTCGGGTTCGAGATGGCAGGCCCAAAGCTTGTGACGCTTGACCTCGGCCTGGAGCGGGCGCACCAGCTTGTTGCGCCTGGAGTCGCGCACGTCGTAGGGCGAGCCCAAAACGTAATCCAGCGGTTCGACCTCATTGCGCACGAATTGCTCGATCCAGTCCAGTTGCTTTTGGAACTCGGGCTCGGTTTCAAAATCCCAGCTCACGATGGCTTACCTCCGCTTGTCGCTTACACAGTTATGGGATGTATTATCACGACGCACGTCTGATTTTTCCACCGCCGCGAACGCGATCGCTCACCTAAGATGTGATGGACATCAGATGCGCCGGATGACACTGCCGAAGCGTCAGAAACGGCTGGCCCAGCTCGCTACCATTGCTCGTAGTGGACGGCGCGGCGCTCATATCCGGCCGCGCGCAAGAGGTCGCGTAACTTCAACACTTCGCGCCCGACTCCGCAGATATAAAAATGGCGGTCGCGGTTATCATCGGCGTGGATCCAGCGCCTATGCGTCTCGGCCCGCAGCTTTGCGTGAAGCGCGTCACGGCTCGCCTCAATAATAGGCGGTTCAAAATGAAATTCCGGATGGACGGCGGCGAGTCGCTCCAACTCGCCGCAATAAAGAAGATGCTCTGTCCGATCGGCGCCGTAAACCAGGTACAGCGGACGCGTCGGCCGATGTGACAAAGCGCGATACAGCATCGGACGTATCGGCGCTACCGCCGTGCC
>JBOHWM010000394.1:0-2584 GCA_050736555.1 Binataceae bacterium (SeqCode) | reverse complement strand
CGTCAAGGAAATGGCTTCCCTGTACAGGAAAAGATTTTCCCTCAAAACTCAGTCTTAAGGAGAATTCAAAGATGGGCCATCTGGAAGGTAAAGTTGCCGCCGTTACCGGCGGCGGGCGCGGAATCGGACGCGAGGTGTGCAAGGCTTTGGCGAGCCAGGGTGCGGCGGTGGTGGTGAACGATCTTGGCGTGACTGTGGCCGGTCAGAAGGAAACCACGTCGCCGGCCGACGACGTGGTCAAGGAAATCAAGGGCGCTGGTGGCAAAGCCGCGTCCAATCACGAGGACATCTCGACCCCGGAAGGCGGCGAATCACTGGTCAACCAGGCGACCAAGGAATTCGGCAAGCTCGACATCCTGGTTAATGTGGCGGGTATCCTGCGTGACCGTATGATCTTCAATATGACGATAGAAGAATGGGACGCGGTCATCCGGGTGCATCTGCGCGGCACTTTCTGCACCATGCGTCCGGCCAGCGCTCATATGCGTGAGCGCAAAGGCGGCCGCATCATCAATTTCTCCTCGAATTCGGCCTTGGGTGCGCCCGGCCAGCCAAACTATGCCGCCGCCAAGGCGGGCATCCTCGGACTCACCTACAGCAGCGCCAACGCCTTGCAGAAATACGGCATCACGGTCAACGCGATTATGCCTGGTGCCGCCACCCGCATGACCGACACGATCCCGATGGGCCGCACTCCGGGCAGTGCCGGGCTCCGCAACAGCGACACCGCGTCCGGCTCACCGATGGACCCGGCCAATGTACCGCCGATCATCGTTTATCTGGCGAGCGACGAGGCGGCCGAGGTCACCGGTCAATGTTTCGGCGCGTCAGGCTATCAGATTCGCCGTTATACCCATCTGGAGTCTGACCGCGTGATCATCAATAGCGGTCCGTGGGATATTGACCGCCTGTTCGAGACGTTCAAACGCACCCTCGGCTCCGGTTTGCAGCCGGCGCGGATGTTCTGATCCGTTTCGCAATTGTTTGGCTTCCGCGCGTGAGCAAAACGAATATGCCGCGCGCGGAGCCAGGCACGTCTAGTCGGGCGCTTAAGTGACGTCACCGGAATTTCTAGTCGGTACGGCCTCGTGGACTGATCCGTCATTGGTCAAATCCGACCTGTTTTATCCACCCCACGTGACAACGGCCGAGGCGCGGTTGAACTTTTATGCCGCGCATTTCAATACCGTTGAAGTCGATTCCACTTTCTACGCGCTTCCGGCTGAACGTAACGCCCGGCTATGGGCCAAGCGCACGCCCGAACGGTTCGTCTTCAATATCAAGGCGTTCGCTCTACTAACCCAACACGCGGCCGAAGTTAACAGGTTGCCTAAGGCCGTCAAGGAGATAATGTCGTCGGCCGAGCGTAACTCACTCCACCTATCGCGTCCTTCAACCGAGGTGCTTGAGTTGGCCTTCGGCATGTTCTGGAGCGCATTGGCACCATTAAAGGAGGCTGAAAAGCTGGGTAAGTTGCTCTTCCAGTTTCCGCCGTACTTCACTTGTCAGGGCAGGAATCAGGACTATCTCGCGAGCTTGGCCGAGCGGATGCCGGGTGCGGATATCGCAATTGAATTTCGGCATCCGAGCTGGCTCGACGCACAACATCGGACCGGCACAATGAGTTTTTTGCGCGCGCATCAGCTTAGCTTCGTATCGGTTGATGCGCCGCGGCATGCGAGCGTGGTGCCGTCGTTCCTGGAGATAACCGGGCCGGACGCGTACGTGCGCTTTCATGGGCGCAATCAGGAGAATTGGTTCAAACGGAATATCACGGTGGCCGAGCGCTTCAAGTATCTTTACTCGGAACGCGAATTGGCTGAATGGGCCGGGCGGCTGAAGGAAATGAGTGGCGTGCGGCGAGCCTTTGCGATCTTTAACAATTGCTACGGCAATTTCGGCATTATGAACGCGACTACGATGAAGCAAATGTTGTCACACTGATACGGATCGGAACATGAAGACCAGGTTGTATCAATTCGCCAGCAGCCCGTTTTGCGCCAAGGTGCGCAAGATTCTGGATTATAAGGGTGTCGATTACGAAATCGTCGAAGTTGACTATCTCGAACGCAAGGAGCTGCTTCTGGTTTCCGGCCAGTTGATGGTGCCGGCGGTGGTACTTGATAGCGGGGAAGCGATAGTGGATTCCGATCGCATCGCGGCGCGCCTCGAGGAGCTATACCCGGAGCCAACCATCTTTCCGCTCGATTGGCGCGGCGTTCATCTCGCACTTGCCCGTTATTTCGACAGCGAATTCGAAGACACCATCTTTCGCGCGGCGATCCCGGATGAATTGGCCCATTACGCGCGTCAAGGCCGCGATCGAGAGGCGTTCTACCGGCTGATTCGTGAACGTAAGTACGGTGTCGGCTTCTGTGATCAGGCGGTGGTCGATCGTACGGCCAACTGGAAGCGCTTATGCGAACTGCTGGCGCCGCTTGACCAAAGTTTGGCCGATCACGCCTTCCTTCTCGGCCGTATCGGCTATGCGGATTTCGCGCTGTATGGTCAGCTTTCCTATCTGGCCTTCACTGGAGAATTAAAAATTCCAGCCGAATATGCGGCTCTCCGTGCGTTCTTCCTC
>JBOHWM010000393.1:0-5670 GCA_050736555.1 Binataceae bacterium (SeqCode) | reverse complement strand
GTCACGACCTGCGTGATTCTACCCCACGATGAAATTGTGTCGATCTCAGGCTGAAGCACTTGGATTGACAATCACACCAACACGAACCACGGGAGGCGAACAACCGCCTCGTAACCTAGCAACATGGCTGCCCGGCGAACTCGGGATCCCCAGCGGTATTGATTCAGATTATGGGTCCGGTGTCGCTCATCGAGGAGGAGCAAGGAATGCGCAACGCAGCGCTATTCGGAGACGATGGGACGATCGTCGGGATGGAACTTCTTAAATTCCTCAGGTGGGCCGAGAAATCGGACAACTGGCTGGCCTCTTCCTTAAGACCGACAGCACCCGACTATGGCGTTCTTGCTCTGCCGCCCGTCCAGCGTACGGCGGTTTGGGGGCCAAAACAGATCGTAGACTTGTGGGACTCCGCTCTGCGCGGGCTTCCACTGGGAACACTGTTTCTGGTTCAGCAACATGTCAAACGGACCGTTCGCGGAACGGGATTAGACGCGGCAAGTAAGGTTATTAGTGAGCCGGGGTGGGACCTCCTCGACGGTCAGCAGCGCACACGCGCGCTCCTCCTTGGCTTACATGGGCCGTGTCTAGAACCTGATCAACAGGACAAGCGTTGCCTCTGGGTTGATCTTAACGGAGGATCACAAACACATCTTTTTAGTCTCCATCTTACGTCTGAGAGTCAACCCTTCGGCTATCAGCCGGAGAACGGACAGAAGCTTCCGGTCACCGAACGCAGGAAGGCTCGGGATCTACTTACATTGTCGGCTGACAGACCTGTCTTTGATTACGAGCTTTTCGCCGGATTCATCGAGAATAGGCTTTGTTGCTCGTACCAACCTGAGTCGAATTGGAGAGCTGGATGGCCGCCACTTCCGGCCAAAGCGGCTATGTCTCCAGCCGTGTTCCCGTTGCATATTTTGCTGACGGCCTGGCTAGATGGTAACTCACCAGAAAATAGACTCGAGAGACTGCGCCACGAGATCAATGTAGGATCTGTGGACGCTCAAATCACGAAACTCGACGAAGCGTTTCAGTGCCTCTATCGCGCACAGATCGCGTTGATAAGAGTCGAAGTGAAAAACGCGGAACTTCTACTCCTGTTTGATCGGATAGGTGCCGGTGGTACTCCACTCACAGAAGAAGAGAGGCTCTACTCAGTTTACAAATACCACGTTCCGCAAATTCACAACGCCGTGAACGCGATTTATTGCGATCGTGAGGTGGGCCGTGTGCTATCCCCGACGAAGATCGCCGTTTGCGCTATCCGGATCGCGAACGCGCGGTCATCCAATTCTCTAAGCTACGGAAATTGGCTTCCTTCAATTTCGGACTTTGTCAAGGAACTTGGGCCTACACCAAACAGCACATCCGAAGAGCCAATTTCAGCGAGGCGAAAGGTCTCCATTCGGGAAGAACTTGCCACGCTGCTGCCGGAGCAAATCGAGCACTGTGCGTCGAGGGGGAAACTTGCAGGAGCCTTTCGCAGTCTCTTCGGCGCCTTGGGGTTGAAGAGGGAGCCGCAGGACGATATCGGCCTTCCAAAGGTTACCCGGACCTCTTTATCGCCATACCTCGTTCAAGTGTTATTGCTCTGGACCATTGAGGTTAATACTGCCGATCCGCCCAGCAACGCGCAGAGCGGAGCAGTTGGCGATTATCGCCCCGAACTCATCCGCTTTGTCATGTTCTGGTGGTTATGTGTCGAAAATGAAAGCAAGGCAAGCATTCGTTGTTTCGAAGCTGTTAGGAAAATCCTTGAGAAAGACCCCAAACACCTAAATATCTTCGCAGAACTTCACAAGCTCCTGATTGAGTCCAGCTTCGACCGGGTTGCAATTCCCCTGGCGCGGCCTGGCGAGATGCGAAAGTATTTGGTTTGTGAAGAATCGCACATCTGGCGTTCAGATAATGAGCGATTTAAAAACGACCCCGGAAGCCCTTGGGAACTTGCCAGACGATGGTGGACAAGGGCGGAAGTCTTACTCCCGTGGTTTCAACGTGCATATCTAGAAAGGTCTTTTCCCGATTTCGATCCCGCTTCTGGCCGAGACGGTGAGACTCCATACGATGTGGATCATATAATCCCGCAGTCGGACTGGGCAGGTGACTGGCGGAAGTTCAATGACGAACTCAAGAAGACAGGTTTCTTTTCAGACGAGGAGCTGCGGCAAATGAGATGGGCGCGATTCACTATCGGCCACGCTGTTGGGAACAAATGGCTGATTGATTATTCGACAAACCGTTCTTGGGGTGACGCACCCTTTGCGAATAAATTGGATTCAATCAAGTGCATAGCGGACGACATGGCATTCAATCCCGATAAGTCGGAAATATGGCAAGCCGCCTCCGGAAAAGACGGGCCAGAATGGTCGAAGAAGCGACTCACCGCTTTTCAGCGAGCAGTCGAGGAACGAACTGCGTGGCTCTACGAGCAGTTCTACAAAAAACTCGGGTTCGAGAAGTGGGAGGGTCAATCGGCCGAAATTCCGCATGTGTCCCCGGCTTCGGAAGTCTCCTCCGCAGAGCAAGGCTGACTGCGTGATCGCTTCTCAATGCCAATAATCAGGTCTCCAGGATTTCGCGTGTCTCCTCGGGAGAGGCGACCTCGTGTCCCATCGCGCGGATTACGGCGGCTGCCTTCTCGGCCAGTTGCGAGTTGGTGAACTGGCCCTCGCGCGCATATTGGTAATCCTCCAGCCCGATTCGCACATGTCCGCCCAGGCTCACGACAATCGGAACGAGCGGCAGATTGTCGCCACCAAGAGTCGCGGCGAACCAATTGACACGAACGTCTTTCAGCATATCCAAGTAGGCTTCGAGGCTCTTGAGCGTCGGCGGCATCCCAAACGGCAGTTCCGGTCCACCGAGATAAAACTTGATTAGCAGCGGCTCCGTCAGAACTCCCTGTTCGAGAAAAACCAGCGCCGCGCGGAGAAAGCTCGGATCGAAGATCTGCAGTGTCGGCCTCAATCCAAGCTCGCGTGACTTGGTCAGAAAATAACGGATAGTCTCGTAGCTGTTGCGATAGATCATCGTCTCGTCGCGAATCTTTTTCGCGCGCGGATCATATGAAACGAGATTGACGGAGCCCATATCGCCGGCGCCGAGGTCGGGCTTGGTCATCGGATCGCGCGAGAGTTCCACGAAATGGCTGAAGCGGGTGGCGGCGTCGCCCTCGAACGGAAAAGTCGGCCATAGCAGCGCTTTACAACCGGCGCGGGCTTGCCGGTATACCTCGGCGTAATACGGCACATCATGGACCCAGCGGCCGTTTTGAGGGTCCCGCACGTGAAAGTGAATAATGGCGGCGCCGGCCTGGCAGGTGGCAATCGCATCCTGGGCGATTTCTTCTGGACTATAGGGAATGTGCGGATTGAACTTTCTCATCGCGGTGCCATTGATTGCCGCTTCGATAATAACCTTAGCCATCGTCAACCCTCCGCTCTCCGGCGTTGTTCGGCCAGCCGTCCGTGGGCAAGCACAATCGCCTTGTTACCAGCGGACCACCTGTTCGTAGATTTTCGGCAGTTGGCGAGGTAGCGCCGCGATATCCTCGATAATGAGATAGCGCGAAGCCGAACACATCTGGCGCAGGTAATCATGGCCAGTGCGATCGACCGTGATACAGAACGGCACTACGCCCGCCATCTCGAGTTCCTTCAACGCGACCATCGTGTCCTGGATTCCGTAAGCATTGGAACGGCGGTCGTGACCATAATCGAAATCCTGCGGGAACCCGTCGCTCAGCAGGATAACATGCTTGGCACGCGAGCTTACATCCTTGAACTTCTCACGTACATGGCGAATCGCCGCGCCCATCCGGGTCGAACGCTTGGGTTCGACCGCACCGACGCGCGCCTTCACCTCGTCTGACAGTTCATGGTCGAATTCCTTGATCACGTAAAACTCGACGTTGTCGCGTCCATGACCGGAGAATCCCATGATCGCGTATGAATCGCCGATTTCTTCGAGCGCCTGCGCCATGATCACCAGCGCTTCCTTGTTAACGTCGATAATGCGGCGCGGCCGTTGCGATATTTCGGGACGCCGCTGCCACGCCTTCATCCAGTCGTCGGCGTCATCGTCGTCGTCGCGCCGCTGCTGCGGCTCGTGATAGATCGGCTCGTCGGTTGAAGCCGACATATCGAGCAGGAAGAGCGTGGCGACGTCGCGCGCTTCTTTTTTGCGCGCTTTGTACACGCGCCCGTCGGGAATCTCGCCCATCCGGCGTTGCACGCGTGATTCAATCGTGCGGTCGATATCGATTTCGTCGCCGTCCTCGAGTCCGCGCACCATACGATAGGAGGCCGGCCGGATACGCTGGAAATGGCGCCGCACTTGCGGCAGCAGTTCGGCATAATGTTCGAGCGTGCGCGCGAAAAAGCCACCGTTGTCGCCGTCGAGCGTGACTTCGCGCAGGCGGCACCAATTGCGGCGATAGTCCGCCATCACGTAGTCCCATTCGTCGTAAGCGTAATATGAATCCTGCGCACGGCTGCGTCCGATCACGAGGCGGCCGGCTCCCGGCAGCGTACCGATTTCGCCAAGCTGCTCGCGCAACTGCTCCAGCTCCTGCTGATTTTTTCCCAGCAACTGTGTCAGGTACATGCCCTCGCCATCGGCCTCGCCCGAAGCTTCGGAGGGCTTGAATTGGGCACCCTGCTCGATCATCTTGCGGATTTCCTCGGGTGTGAGCGGGCGTCCACCTTTGCCTTTGGATTTCCCTCCGGAGCTTTGCAGATTGACTTGTTGATCGGGCTCGCCGCCGTCGCCTTCCAAATCGCCGTCCGCTTCTCCGCCGTCGAGGCCGTCACTCGCTCCTTTAACCGTGCCGATGAGATCGTCGCGCATCGCGGCCGCACCGTCGACCGGGTCACCTTCGCCCGCCTGGGTGGCGGCGGCAATCAGCCCCTGCAGCCAGTCATACATCGCGCCGGTTTGAAGCGCGCTGTGCGTTACCGCGGCATCGCGCTCGCGCAACGGTGCGAAAAACTCCGCCGCGCGCCGGATGAACGCACCTGCGCGCTCGCCGTCACCATCCGCGTTGAGCGCCGCCTTGACCAGCATTGTGCTGAGCGCCTCCGGCCTCAGCATGTCAACCAGAGTGCGGTTGAGATGGGCGACGCGCGGCGCGAGTCCGCGATAGCGTCGGCATAACTCCGCGTCAATTCGCGTCGCTTCGCACAGCCGCATCAACGCTCCGGCAAGCGCCGGATCCTCGAACGACGAAATATAGCTTTCCAGTGCTTCGACGCCGGTTTCGCCACGCTGCTCGAAACCCGGGATTTCCGCGAGATTTAGAGCGAAGGTGCCAAATTCATGACGAGCCGCCAGATGCGCGGCGGTGACGACGTAATAGTCGCGCGCCATCTCTTCGCCACCGGCCACCATCTCCGGCAGATAAATCATCTCACCGGCAAGGAGCGGATAATGAAACGGGAGTATCGCCCCCGAGCCCGCCATCGAGTCGATACGAAACTCGAGCGGAAACAACATCCGCATGAATTTTGTGAGCATACCCTTGAAGGTATGAAGTTGATGATTATTGGCGGAGCTTTCCATTGCCATTAGCGCCATTGTTACAAATCCCGATGCTTCGGCGCAATTTTGGCTTGATGCGGCGTGACGGCTGAAGGTGCGTCACCGAACGACGGCCCGGCAACATTCCCT
>JBOHWM010000392.1:0-8038 GCA_050736555.1 Binataceae bacterium (SeqCode) | reverse complement strand
CCCAAACCAACACCAGAAACATCAGGATGACGCCCGCGACAAGCACCATTGCGAGTCCATGGAAGGCTTGTTGTTGCTGCTGATAAAGCCCGCCGTATTCGATATTCACACCCGCTGGCAAGGTCATGGAATTGATCGTCGCCCGCACGCGCGCCATCGCGGTGCCTAGGGCTACACCCTCGGTACGGGCGGTGACACGCACGACGGGCCGCAATCTTTCGCGGTCGAGCTCAGTGCGATCGCCCATCGGCGCAAGACTGGTGACAGCGGAGAGTGGCACACGCCCGCCAGTTGGGGTCGCGAGCAAGACCTCAGGTAGCAACTCCAAATTCTTGTGAAACTCCGCGGGATAGCGCACCCGCACGTTGAACAGGCGATCACCGACGCGCAAGTGAGTCGCGACGGTGCCCTGCACCACGGTCAGCAGCGCCGCGCGCACGTCGGCCGCGGTCATTCCGTAGCGCTCCGCCTGGGTTTGGTTGACCAGCATCTGCTCTTCGGGGCCGCTATAGACAAGACCGTTAAAGACGTCGACCAGGCCCGAAATCTTATGTAGCCGCGCCGCGATCTGGCACGCCGTAGCCTCGATCGTCGCCTGGTCGGAACCGAAGACTTTGACCACGATCGGCTGCGGTGAGCCTGATAAATCGCCGAGCAGATCCTGCAATTCCTGTGAAAAATCAACCTCCACGCCGGGAACAGTCGCCAAAATCCGACGCCGCACCGAATCCATAATCTGGTAGATACCGCGCGTGCGCTTATTCGTGAGCCGCACCGACATATCACCCCTGTTCGATTCGGTCAGAAAAAAGCCGTTCTGAGTGCCGGTGCGGCGTGAGAAGGCCACCACCTCGGGCGTAGTCTTGAGGATGTGCTGGATTTTTTGCAAAAGTGCGACGCTTTCCGGCAGTGTGCTTTCCGGTGGAGTAAGATAGTCCAGTATGAAAGCGCCCTCGTCTAACGCCGGCAAGTAATCGGTGCCGATCAATTTATAAAAAACGACCGTCACGGCTAGCGCCACGACCACGCCGGCCAAGGCGAGCGCGGGGATATGAACGAAAGGCCGCACGCCGAGCAAATAACCGTCCTGCAACCAGCGATAAAGACGCCCCGGCTGATGCCCCGCCCGCCGCAAGCGTGAAAACGCAATTTCCAACGCGGGCGTGAAATACAACGCCAGTATCAACGAAACCGCCAGCCCAGCGCCCAGCGTCAGCGCCAGCGCCCGGAAGAACACGCCGGTTACGCCCGACAGGAATGCAAGCGGCAGAAAGACCGCTATCACAGTAGCGGTCGACGCGATCAAAGGGCGCGTGAGTTCAACCAGCGCGTCATGTACCGCCTCATTCGCCCCGATCCCTTTGCTATGCGCGCGATGAATCGCCTCGATCATGACGATCGCGTCGTCGATGAACAGCCCAATCCCCGCCGCGAGCCCTCCCAGGGTCATCATGTTGAAGGTCTCGCCCGCCGCCTTCATCACGATGAAGGTGATCGCGATCGTGCATGGCACCACGATCGCGGCGATTATGGCGCTGGTCACGCTGATGGTGAAAGCGAACACCACCAGCACCGACAAAATCAGCCCGAGCACGATAGCGTCGCGTACGCTTTTGAACGACTCGCTCACCAGCCCCGCCTGATCGTAGGAAATCGAGAACTCGACGTCTGGATAACGCGCACGCAATTCATCGAGAATCTGGTGGGCTTGGTCAGAAATCGTGACCGTCTTGCCATTAGGTTGCCGCGACACGCCGACCAATACCGCCGGACCGTCCTGGCTCGCGGTCCGGATATAGTCCTCCATGATGTCGAGGCGGACAGTGCCGATATCGCGAACGAAGACCGGGTGCCCCTGGTCTTGCGCGATGGGCAGGGCCTCCAATTGCCGCGCATCATGCAGCGCCGTGGTGACCACGGTCCGCAACATGCGATGCTCGTCCTCGATGCGGCCGGCTGATTCGATGACATTGGCCGCCGCCAGTCCGCTAACGACCTGTTGCGGGGTCAGATGGTGCGCGAGCATCTTGGCGGGATCGAGCTGGACGACGAATTCGCGATACTTGGCACCTACCACGTCTACCCGATAGACGCCGGTTATACGATGCAGGCTGGGCGCAAGATCGTACTGCGCGATTTCGGTCAGTTCGGGCAGTGAACGATCTTTCGAGTTGAGGCTGATGTTGAGAATCGGAAAGGCACTGGTCGTCATCAGGCGCGAACCAATCGTGGTATCCGCCGGCAGTTTCGCGCGCGCCTCGCCCAACGCGCTGTTGAGCAGCTCAAAGCTGGTAATCGGATTCCCGCCGGGCGTGAAATAAACGTCGATTTCACAACTGCCACGCGAAGTGGTCGAAAGCACCCGGCTTACGCCGGTCACACCGTACGCGGCCTCCTCCAACGGCCGTGTCACCTGCACCAGCATCTGATTGACCGGCAAATCGCCGCTGTCAACCAGCAGAATGGCGCGATCGAACTGGATTGCGGGAAAGACCGCGCTCGGGATCGTATAAGCCAGGATCACTCCCAGCGCGGTGGCTGCCAGCACGGCGCATAAGGCCAAAGCGGAATTACGCCGTCTCACCGCTGCACTCCCTGCGCGGTCTGCATGTTCTCTACGCGGACCCTAAGGCCATCGGACAAGGCGTAGCCGCCCGAAGTAATCACGATTTCTCCGCGTCTAAGCCCCGACGTTACCTGGGCTTCGGTTTGATTGTGGATACCCAGCGTAACCGTCCGGCGATGAGCGAGGCCGTCGGGACCCGCGACAAAGACATAGAATTGATTGGTCGCGGGGTCCTCAAACAGCGCCGCCTCGGGGATCACAAGCGCGTCGGGCATATAGGCGGTCGTAACCGCTACCTCAACCGGTGCGTTGGCTTCGAGAATTCTGCGTTCACCGGCAAAGTCGATACGCGCGGGCGTAGTCGCGCCCCCGAGAGCGAAGGTTGGCGAGATGGCGGCGACCCGCGCGGGATATTCGATTCCGGGTGTCACTGAAGAGCCTACCGTCGCCGGCATCCCAGGCCGGATGAGGGATAAATCATCCAGCGGCACCGCGGCTTCGACATAGATACTGGCCGGATCGATCAGATCGGCCAGCACATCCAAATCCGCAACTCGCTGACCGCTGCTGACTAAGCGTTGCGACACAATCCCACTGGCGGGAGCAAGCACCGGGATACCCTGGGTCTTGGTAAAGGGCTCGACCTTGCGAGCGAGCGCGCGTGCCTCGGACGGATCGATTTTTTTTGCCACCGCAAGTCCGCTTTCCACGGCCTGCACTTCGCGGTTGATGACGTGGGCGACCACTTGGTTACGCCGCACATGATCACCGACCTGGATATTAAGCCCGACCACCATTCCGGCGGTCGGCGAACGCAGCGAAATCTGCCGCTGGGCGACGGTGTTGCCTAGCAAGTGCGCAACGTGCCGGATAGGCGCGACGGCGGCTTTGACGCCCGTCACGGCCATCGTGACTGGCGGCTGTGCGGTCGCGGGTGCGCTGGCGCTTTTGCCGCCGCATGACATGGCGCCGAGCGTCAATGCAATCGCGATCGTGCCCAGCAGCACGCGCGTGACCACACGAAATTGTATGTCAACGCTTCGACCAACTCGGCTGTTCATGGCGCCAGGCCGAGCATCAGTTGCGCCTGCGCCACCGCCTGCCGCATCGCGAACTCCTGGGCCAAGCGCGCCAGGCGCAGGCTTATTGTCTGCTGATAGCTGGTCAACACTTCGAGCAAGGTGACGTTGCCTCCCCCCAAAAACCGCATCCAGTCCAATGCAAACGCATCGTTTACGTCCGCCTGTGAGTTTTTGATGATGGCCAATTGCCGCCGGGCACTAAGGTAATGCACGCGTGCATCGGCGAAGTCGCGCATCACCTGCAAATGGATCGCGCGCAAACGCGCGTCGGCCGCCTGCTGATTCGCGCGCGCGATATCAACGTGCGACGAAATCAAGCCGCCCGCGAAGATCGGTATCGACATTGCGCCATCATAGGAAGCCCCATAGAAGCGCCGCAGCGTCTGACGCGGATAAACGCCTTCATAACCAGCCGTCAACGCCAATGTGAAAGTCGGATAGCGTTCATCCTGTGCCGCCCGGATTCGCGCTTGCTCCGACTGTATTTGGCGCTCGGCGGCTCTGATAGCGGGACTGGCGTCGATATTGCCCTTGGGCAGTGATGGTAATTGCGAAACTTCGAGCACCACCAGGTCGGGCGACTCGTATTCGCCAATCATCGAGCCGAGGACGATCGAGGCATGCTCGCGAGTCTCGCGCGCGGCCGCAAGTGCAAGCTCGGCGCTGTCGCGCGCGCTTTTGATTTTGAGCACGTCGCTATCGTTGGCGCGGCCAGTGTTGCGCAAAGACTCGATTATCGAAACGTATCGGCGCAAGCGGGCAAGACTGACGCGCTGTTCATCTTCGGTCTCACGCGCACGCATCAGGTCAAAGTAGGCCACCGTCACGTCATGGACGATCTGCGCTTTCGCCGCGCGAACGCCGAGCGTAGCCGCCTGCCGCGCATAACGGGCCGCGCGCAGCAGCGCCAAACGCCGACCACCATCGAAGGCGATGTACCCGAGTGACAGTTGCGCGAGCGAAAGGCCGTTGTTGCTGATGGTGGGATCGTAGCCGGGCGAGTCATTGTACTCGGCCGCACCCGCGATAACGGGAAACAAAGGCGCGCGAGCCTCCCCGACTTGCGCGCCCGAGAGATTGCTTTGCGCCGCGGCCAACTCCAGCGACGGCGCCAGTTGCAAGGCACGCACGATCGCCTGATTAAGCGAAATCGCGGATGCGCACAGCGCCCGCCGCGCGGCGAGCAACATCATGACCGGAACGAAAATTGCCACCGCGAAGCGGTAAAAGCGACGCATGCCCCGAATACTAACAACGAGTCCCAGGGCTCGCTAATTAACAAACGTTCAGCTTTGACGCACCATTACCAAGCCTGGCCGCAGCCGAAACCAACTCGCATCACCAGCCGCATCGATCACAGCGGCTTGCGCGCGCGCACAAAAGCGCTCATGAATTTGCCGTCGAGCGGCGGCGCGAGCCCGGCATCGAGTTTGGCGCTGGCGAGAAAACTCGCGACATCGGTGGCGTGGTAAACGCGCGTCGGCTCGACGTCTATCGCCTGGAAGCCAACGGCGGCCAATTTGGTGCGATATTCGGCTTCGGTAAGTGCGCCGGCGATACACCCCACCCATGACTCAAGTGATTCGAGGCGCAGGCGGATTTCCGGCACCAATTCGCCCTGAATCACAATATCCGACACGGCGAAGCGTCCGCCCGGCTTGAGCACGCGAAGAGCCTCGCGCAGCACGCGTTCCTTTTCTCCGGAGAGGTTGATCACGCAATTCGAAATGATCACATCCACCGATTCCGCAGGCAGCGGAATCCGCTCAATTTCTCCCTTGAGGAATTCGACGTTGGTCACGCCCGCCTTGCGCTGATTCTCGCGCGCCAGCGCCAACATCTCGTCGGTCATGTCGAGCCCGTAGGCCTTGCCCTCCGGTCCAACGCGCCGCGCCGACAGCAACACGTCGATGCCACCGCCGGAGCCCAGGTCCAGCACGACCTCGCCCGGCCTCAACTCCGCCAGGGCGGTCGGATTGCCGCATCCGAGCGAAGCGGCCACCGCGTCGGACGGCAGCCCGGCTTTTTCGCCATCGCTATAAAGATTCGCGGTAATCGGATCGCCGCACGACGCGTCCGCGCCGCAACAGGGACTCTTGGCCTTCTCGCCGCCGCTGGCGCTTACGCGCAAGGCGGCCTGCGCATAGTTACGGCGGACATCCTCTTTCAATCCTTAACGCTCGCTCATGACTACCTCCAACGTGTCGAGCCATGGGCTCGGCCGCATGACCACCGATATGATAATTCTATATGTCTAGAAATATGAAGAAGTCAACCGTGATCGTGGCGCTTGCCGCCCTGGCGCAGGAAACCCGCCTGGATATTTTTCGCCTGCTGGTGCAAAAAGGCCCCGCGGGCATGGCGGCGGGTGAGATCGGCGAACGCCTGCGGCAACCCCCGCCCACGTTGTCTTTTCATCTGAACCAGCTCCGCTTTGCCGGACTGCTGAGTTCGCGGCGCGAGAGCCGCTCCATCATTTATTCGGCCAATTACAAAACTATGAACGCCGTGCTCGGCTATCTGACCGAGAATTGCTGTGGCGGGCGTCTGGATCTGTGCGCGCCCCAGCCAATCGCCGCGCCAGCGGCAATCATGACGGCGCGTCCGCGCGTACGAAGCATCGGCGACAAATCGCGGGAATAGATGCCGAGCGTAACCGCAAATTATCCGGCTGACAAATCTATGACAGATCAGCGGCCATGACGGCCTTGCCGTCGCTCCCACTGTGCGCGAGCGGGATTGTAACAAGAAACTCGCTGCCCCCATCGGCACAATTGTGAGCGCGAATCTCGCCGCCGTGCCGGCGTGCGATTTCACGGCACAGGCTCAGTCCGAGTCCGCTTCCCGCATACTGGCCCGTCTTGCCGCGAAAGAAACGGTCGAAGATAAGCGGCAACTCGTGAACCGCGATGCCGGGACCGCTGTCGGCGATACGCAGCACGGCACGGTTGTCCTCGGCGGATAGCCCGACCGTCACCACGCCGTGTTCTGGGGTGAACTTGAGTGCGTTGTCGAGCAGATTGATGACGAGCCGCCGCAAATGGCCGCGATTGCCATTGACCATAACCTTATGGTCGCCAGTACTTCTCAATGTCAAATTTTTGATCTGGACAAGCGGCTCAACAGCGCCAGTGACCTCTGTAATCAAGGCCTTCATATCAACCGGCTCGCGCTCGACCTCGACTTCGCCATCTAGCCGCGCCAGCATCAGCAATTCGTCCGCGACGCGGCACAGTCGCAACACCTCGTCCATCGCTAATTCAAGTTGCCGGCGGTATTCCGGTGCCGTACGCTCGCGGCTTAGCGCGACCTCAAGGCCGGTGCGCAATACGGTCAAGGGCGTGCGCAACTCATGGGCGGCATCGGAGGCAAACCTGCGCTCGCTGAGTGAGACGCGCTCCAGCCGTTCGAGGAGAGCATTGATAGCGGCGGTGAGGCGCGCCACTTCGTCGTCGGTCTCGCCAGCGTCGAGCCGTCTTCCCAACTCGCGCGGCTCAATACGCGCCAGGGCCTCGCCGAGAGCGGCCATCGGGGCCAGCGCGCGCCCCGCCAGCCAATACCCTCCCGCAACGCATCCGAGCAACAGCATCGGCAGGATCAAAAGCAGGCTCGAGCGCAAGCGGCGCACCGAATCGCGGATGCGGCTGGCGTCAACGCCGTCTTCGAGATAAGCGCGACGGCCTGACAACGTAAACGGCATCACCGCGAAACGAAAGCTGCCACGTTCGAACATCCCGGGCGCCGCCACCACCGCCGGGAGCAACGGCAAAGCGGCCGTGCGCTCGCCGAAATCCGCGATGACCTCTCCCGCCGCGACCAGGCGCACACGGCGGCGTGGGCCGAGATCGCGCTCTTCGCTGAGCCGCTTCACAAGCGCGGCGGCTTCGATGCCCTTACCGGCATGCGCGAGCGTCGCCGTGCTGGTGTCGGCCTCCTCCATCAAAGCGCTGTCGAGTTCGCCCCATTGCGAACGCTGAAAGAGCAGGAAGACGGCGGTCCCCGCAATTATCAGGATCGCCGCCAACACCGCCGCCCAGTAGAGCGTGAGTTTTAGCCTGATCGTCATGCCGCTTGCCCAGAACTGGGACGACAGCGATGCGCAGTGGCTGTTACTGGCATTTGGAGATTAGTGTCGCGGACGTAGTGAGTAACCAGCGCCGCGCACGGTAACGAGCATTGGATCATCGCGGCGATCGTCGATTTTCTGGCGAATCCGATTGACGAAGACTTCGATCAAATTGGTGAATTCGTTGTAGCCCGCGCCCCATACCGTCTCCGCGATCATGTCGCGGGTAACCACCTCGCCGCTATGCCGCATCAGCAACTCGAGCAGCATGCTTTCCTTAGGGGACAGACTAAGCGGGCAGCCATCGCGCCAAGCGCGGCGCTT